>MFAC01000037.1 GCA_001774455.1 Candidatus Campbellbacteria bacterium RIFCSPLOWO2_02_35_12 | reverse complement strand
ACTTTTTGCAATTATTTTGGTATAATTATAAATTATGATAATAACATATCACGGAGGAGAATTTTTTAAGATTATATCAGGCGATACCACGATAGCGATAAATCCGGTATCAAAAGATTCAAAAATAAAGACGGCGCATTTTGGCGCTGACATTGCGATTATCAGTTTAAACGATAAAGATTTTAATGGTATTGAACAATTGTCGCGCGGTGAAAAAGAACCTTTTGTTATTTCAGGTCCCGGGGAATATGAAGTAAAAAAAGTTTTTGTAAAGGGCTTTCAATCCGTATCAGAGTATAAAGAACAAAAAAGAATAAATACCATTTATTCAATTATGCTCGAAGGAATAAATCTTGTGTTTCTTGGAGCATTGAGCTTAAAAAAATTAAACAATGATATAAAAGAAGCGCTGGGAGATATTGATATATTATTTACGCCGATTGGAGGGGGCGGTGTGCTGACGGCTTCCGACGCGCGCGCGCTTTCTGTGGAACTTGAACCAAAGATTATAATACCTATGCATTATGGAGAAATTGAAAACAGCGGAAAAAACAAAGCACTTGAGGAATTCTTAAAGGAAGACGGAGCGGAAAATGGAAAATCGATTGATAAATTTACGATAAAAAAGAAAGAATTGGAAGGAAAAGAAGAAGAAGTTGTCATATTAAATTCTTAATAAGTTTCAAATATGTTTGATAAACTTGAAAAATTACGAAAAGAATCGGAAAATTACAGAAGACGCGTCGCGCTCATAATATCGGCATCCATTGTCGGTATTATTTTTTTAGTATGGCTCTCGGTATTGAGCGTAAGATTTAGCGCTTCTGTTCAAAATAGCGCCTCCGTAGAGAATTCTGAGTTTGTTTTTGAAGAATTTCAAAAAGAATTTTCAGATATTCTTGAATAAGATTCTTACAATTCTCTAAGTATTCTTGAATTACGAAACGCAAAAATTACGGTCTGGTTGAGCAAAAACATTTAGAAGACAAAGAGGTTTTGCGACCCGAGGACCTAAATTTTTGTATTTCGTAATTCATAGTAAGTATGTTAATTTCTAAACTTGAACTTATAATAAAATTATTTCTTCAAATTTTAGAATAATATGATATAATTAAAAAAATAAATTATGGCAAAAGAAGAAGATAGAAATCAAAAAAACAACGCGGAAAAAATACCGCATCAAAATGTAATACAGCAAGACATAAGCTCTGAAATGAAAGAGTCTTATCTTGATTACGCGATGTCTGTTATAACTTCCCGCGCGCTTCCCGATGTCAGGGACGGTCTTAAACCGGTGCACAGAAGGATTTTATTTACTATGCATCAAATGGGGCTTGCTGCGAGCGCAAAGTTCAGAAAATCCGCCGCCGTTATAGGAGATGTTATGGGTAAATATCATCCGCATGGCGACACGGCTCTTTATGATGCTATGGCAAAAATGGCGCAAAATTTTTCATACAGGTACCCGCTTGTTATAGGGCAAGGAAATTTCGGCAGTATAGACGGAGACAGACCCGCGGCAATGCGTTATACGGAAGCAAAAATGGCAAAAATTTCAGAAGAATTATTGCGTGATTTAGAAAAAGAAACGGTTAAATGGCGTCCAAATTATGACAATACAAAAAAAGAGCCGATAGTATTGCCGTCCGCCGCGCCTAATATATTATTAAACGGCACACTTGGCATCGCTGTTGGTATGGCTACAAACATAGCTCCGCACAATCTCACCGAAGTATGCAATGCGACAATTGAGCTTATAGATAATAAAGATGCCGTTACGGAAGACCTGATGAGACATATAAAAGGTCCTGATTTTCCCACCGGTGGAATAATTTTTAATCATAAAGATATTCACCACGCATACTCGGGCGGAAAAGGAGGAGTGCTGACGCGCGGAGAGGCGGAGATTGTGGAGGATAAAAAAGAGAATTTCAGCATTATAATCACTTCTATTCCATACCGTGTCAATAAATCGGATTTACTGATAAAAATCGCAGACCTCGTTAAAGACAAAAAACTTGAAGGAATAAAAGACCTTCGTGATGAGTCAACAAAAGACATAAGAGTTGTTGTAGAGCTTAAATCGGGAGTTCATCCACAAAATGTTCTTAATTATATTTACAAGCACACACAGCTTGAAGAAACTTTTCATTTTAATATGGTCGCGCTCGTGGACGGAATTCCCCAAACTTTATCCCTTAAAAAAATACTTGAAGAGTTTATTTCTCACCGACAGATAATAGTTCGCAGAAGAACAGAATTTGACCTTAGAAAAGCGCAAGACAGAGAACATATTTTAATCGGTCTTAAAAAAGCGCTTGACCAGATAGATAAAATTATAAAGACCATTAAAGCGTCAAAAGACGCGCCGTCCGCGCGCGGAGCTTTAATGAAAGAATTTAAGTTCTCTGACAAGCAGGCGGAGGCGATTCTTGAAATGAAACTCCAAAAACTCGCTGGACTTGAGCGAAAGAAGATTGAAGATGAGCTGAAAGCGACACAAGAACTTATTAAAAATCTCAAAGAACTTCTCGCAAGTCCAAAAAAAATTCTTACAACTATCAAAAATGAACTTAAAGCGATTATTGAAAAATATGGTGATGAAAGAAGGACAAAAATAATGAAAAGCGAAGCAAAATTAATTTCTGAAGAGGACCTTGTACCCGATGAAGAGAGCGTGTTAATCCTGACATCCGGAGGTTATATAAAAAGAACAAATCCGAACGAATATAAAAAGCAGAAACGCGGAGGAGTTGGTGTGATTGATTTAAACACAAAAGAGGAAGATTTCGTAACAACTTTTCTTACGGCAAATACGCATAGCGACATATTATTTTTCTCCGACAGAGGAAAAGCATATCAAATGAAAATGTATAATATACCGGAAGGCAGACGGGCGACTCGTGGAAAATCAATAATGAATTTTCTATCACTTCAGCAAGGAGAGAATATAACATCCGTCTTGCAATTTCCTAAAGAGTTGAAAAAAGATGAACTGTCATTGATGATGGTTACAAAAAACGGAACAGCAAAAAAAGTTTCTGCGGAAAATTTTTATGAAGTAAGAAAAAGTGGATTGCTTGCCATAACTTTAAGTAAAAATGACAAACTTATATCGGCGTCATTTCTTGAGAAAGACGACCAAGTTTCTGTCGCGACGACAAAAGGGAAGGCAATAAGATTTAAAAGTTCCGATATAAGAAAAATGGGACGCGCGGCGGCGGGCGTTCGCGTCATAAAACTTTCAAAAGACGACTTTGTGATTAGCGCCGATATTATTAAAAAAGACGCTTTTGACGCGGATATTTTAACGATTAGCGAAGCGGGTTACGGCAAGAGAACAAAAATTAAAGAATATAAAACGCAGAAAAGAGGCGGTTCGGGAATAAAGACAGCGAAGGTTACGACAAAGACAGGCAACTTAATTGCCGCGAAAATTATTGAAAATGATTATATAAATGACGGAGAGCTTGTGGCTATGTCAAAAAAAGGTCAAGTCATACGGCTTAATTTGAAAGAAGTGCCGTCTCTTGGAAGACAGACGCAAGGCGTGAGAATTATGAGATTGCGAGATAGCGACAAAATAGCGGCGCTGATATGTCTTTAAAACACAAAACACAAAACACAAAACACAAAACTCGAAATACCGCGTAACAAAAATAAAATACTTATACATTCCGCAACGATTAAAATTTATTGGACGAATATATGAATAAGATTTATAATAATATTTAATTACGAAACTTGTCGCAGGTATAATTAGTTTGTTAGCGGTAATATCTAAAATCTTGAATTACAAAACTCTTTTTTAATTAGAACTTAGAACTTCATAATCCAAAATCTATGTTTTCCAACCCAAAAAAAAATATAAAACACCTCGGACTTAAAAGAGATATGAGAGTTGCCGATTTTGGAGCGGGATCTGGACACTATACTATGCTTGCGTCAGAGATTGTTGGCGACGAGGGTCGTGTTTACGCCATTGATATACAAAATGAACTTTTGAGAAAAATTAAAAATCTGTCAGTTTCAGAACAGAGGTATAATATTGATATATTGAATGGAGATATTGAAAAAATCGGAGGAGCAAAACTCGGAGATAATAGCATAGATGCTGTAATTTTTACCAATATTTTTTTTCAGATTGAGAAAAAACATAATGTAATCACCGAAATAAAACGAGTCTTAAAACTAAAAGGAAAGACTATGGTTATTGATTGGGCGGATTCTTTTAAGGGTATCGGCCCTACGGCAGAAGATATAGTTACTGAAAGCGAAGCGGAAAAATTATTTATAGAAAATGGATTTGAATTTGTTGAGAGATTTGACGCAGGCGAACATCATTACGGGCTTATTTTTATAAAAGTGTAGAGAGAAAAACGAAAATAGCGGTATGCGTGGTTGAAAGTTATAAAGTTCTATGAATTACGAAATGCAAAAATTTAGGTCCTCGGGTCGCAAAACCTTTTTATTTTCTAAATGTTTTTGCTCAACCAGACCATAAATTTTTGCATTTCGTAATTTAAGATTAATAAGTAAATCATAGAACCACTATTTACATATTCTTACTTTTAGTTTTTAATTAAAATTATGACAAATTTTCAAATAGGAATAATCGCGATATTTGCAATACTCGCAATTATAGGCGTTTTTGCTTTCGCCGGCATCGGTGGTTTTGGCGGAGATAAAAACAGCATAGGCAGTGTGGAAATATGGGGAACAATTCCGAATGTTGTTATGAATGATTTAATAAGTGAAATTTCAAGAGAAGATAAAAATTTTTTAGGAATTAAGTATGTAGAAAAAGATAAGAAAACATACGAGAGTGAATTCATAGAAGCCCTTGCCTCTGGCGTGGGACCCGACCTTTTCTTGCTCAACCATAATTCTATAGTTCGCAATCAAAATAAAATAATAGAAATACCCTATAAGAATTTTCCCGCGAGAGATTTTAAAAATATTTTTATAGAAGAAGGCGAGTTGTATTTAACGCAGACGGGCGTACTTGGTTTCCCTTTTACCATTGACCCGCTTATTATGTATTGGAATAGGGATATATTTCAGACAGTAGGCGTTTCCACCCCGCCGAAATACTGGAATGAGCTTTTTGTCTTGAGTCCGAAAATAACACAAAGAGATATGGCTTCTAATATTACGCGAAGTTTGGTGGCATTTGGAGAATTCAGAAATATTGAGAACGCGAAAGAAATCCTCTCCACTCTTATAATGCAATCAGGCAATCCAATAGTAGTTTTGCTGAATGAACAGCTTGAATCAACACTTGCCGACAGATTGAGTTTCGCGACATCTCCCGCAGAAGCTGCCACGCGATTTTATACCGAGTTTTCAAATCCCGCAAAGTCAATATATTCATGGAACAGAGCTCTTCCGAATTCAAGACAATCATTTATAGCGGGGGATTTGGCGATTTATTTCGGATTCGCGAGCGAACTCCCCGACATAAAGCGCGCGAATCCGAATCTTAATTTTGACACGGCTTTAATGCCTCAATCAAAAGATTCCGGTGTCAATATAACATACGGGAAAATGAGCGCTTTCGCCATACCGCGCGCTTCTAAAAATCCAAACGGCGCTTTTGTCGCCGCCCTATCTCTTACAAGCCAAAACAGCGCGGCTTCTTTATCCGACAAATTAAAATTACCACCCGCGCGAAGAGACCTTCTCTCAAATAAACAGGACGACCCATTTATGTCAATTTTTTATGATTCAGCTCTTATGTCCAAAGCGTGGCTTGAGCCGGATAGTGAAAAAATATACGATATTTTCAGAGAAATGATTGAATCGGTAACATCGGGCAAGGCGCGGCTTGGAGATGCGGTAAAAATAGCTGACGAAGAAATCAATCTGCTTCTGCGCAGACAGTGATGTGGAAAAAAGTTTTACACAAAATATAATTGATATATTATCTTTTATGATAGATACTTTATATATATCTATATGAAATTTCTAAAAAAACTTAAAAGACTTTACCGGTCATTAATCGTTTTTATATTTTTCTTACCTTTTAATATCATTCTTGCGGGAGATATTGTCACAAAAAGACTTCCGGAAACCCAAAGGCTTCAAAACCCGCTTAAAGGTATAGGAAATATAAGACAATTTCTGACCGCTTTGCTTGACGCTGTTGTTTTTATAGCTTTTCCTTTTATAATATTGATGGTTATATATTCAGGATTTCTTTTTGTAAGCGCGCAAGGGAATGAAGAAAAGTTAAAAATCGCGAAAAGAACAATATTCTGGACGATAGTCGGCGCGCTCATTATTCTCGGCGCTTCTATGTTATCATACGCTATTGAAGGGACGGTAGATAATTTGAAAAGAGGCGCGCCCGCTCCGACTCCTTCAAAAAGTATTTTTATTTAAATACTGTGAATTACGAAACGCAAAAATTTATGGTCTGGTTGAGCAAAAACATTTAGAAGACAAAGAGATTTTGCGATTCGCGGACCTAAATTTTTGTGTTTCGTAATTCAAGATTAAATAAGATGATATAATTATTTATATGAGGAAATATTTTTTCAAAATTAACCTGATATTTTTTTGTGTTTTATTCATAATACCATTTATTGTGTTTGCGGCACCAAAAAATATAACGGATATAATAAATTTGCTTATTGGTATTATAAAACAAGCAGGTATATTAGTTGTAGCGTTAGCATTATTATTCTTTTTTTGGGGATTGTCAAAGTTTATATTGCAAGCAGGAAGCGATGAAGGGAGAAAAGAGGGAAGAAACATAATGCTTTGGGGAATTATAGCTTTGTTTATAATGATATCCGTATGGGGCATTGTAGCAGTTCTTGACAATACATTTTTTGGAGGTTCTTCAGGAAATACAAATATTCCATCCTCATCTAAACAAAAATTAAAAATAGACAGGGACCCATTTGACCCTCTTCCGGACCAGAAGTCAATTAATATTTAATATAAACAGATATTCACATATATTGTCTTTACAATATAGAGGTAGAATAGTATTATAATTTATATAAATGTTAAAATTTATTAGTCGTATTATTAATTATTTAATATAGAAAAATATGATAAAAAAATGTATTATTTTATGTATTATTTTTTTTCCTACGGTTGTATTTGGTGCAACTAATATTCAAAGTATATTAGTAGATATTGGATTTATTATACAAACCGCAACGCCTATAGTTGTTGCTCTCGCTTTAATCTTTTTCTTTTATGGTCTTGCAAAATACATACTTAATGCCAGCGATGAAGAAAAGAAAAAAGAAGGCAGAGCAATAATGATATGGGGTGTCATAGCATTGTTTGTTATAGTTTCTGTATGGGGTCTCGTAAGGGTTATAGGAAATACATTTAATATAGATAGAGAACAAACTATTAGTGTTCCATTTGTATTGTAAGAAATGTAGTGATTTAAAGATATGTCGTCACTTACTTATTTAGTTGAGAATATAGAGACATTTATTATAGATCCACTTATAATACTTTTATTTGCTCTTGCTCTCTTATTATTTTTATGGGGACTTGCGCAGTTTATCTTAAAAGCCGGCAGTGACGAGGGTAAAAAAGAAGGAAAACAACATATGCTTTGGGGGATAATAGGTATATTTATTATGGTTTCCGTATATGGTATTTTGAGGGTTCTTACGAACACCTTCGGTATTCCATTTTGATTTATAATCGTGCCGCTATTGTGAACAATATCGAGATTCAACCTCGATATTTTATTTTATTGTTAAAAAACCTATAAATTACGAAGTGCAAAAATTTAGGTCCTTGAATCGCAAAACCTCTTTATCTTTTAAATGTTTTTGTTCAATCAGACAGACCCATAAATTTTTGCACTTCGTAATTCAAGATAAAAACATGTAAAAACGCGGACTGGCAATAAAAAAAGCGAGGAAGTGATGGAAAAAATAAATTTCATCAACATTCCTCGCCATTATCCCACCACCCTACAACGGTTTTATAATAATCCAACAAACTGTTGTAGTTGGGTGAGTCGTTCTGATTCTCAATTCCTTGGAGTCGGGGAGATTGAAATCCCCGTATCCTTCCTCAACTCCCGGGATTTTAAAAATTTTTTTGCTGTCATCAATCAGAGTTACCAAGCATTCCAGCGGAACGCTTGGGTCTACTCTTTTTATTCTCAGAGTTCCTCCTTTCTTGGGGATAACAAATTCTTGCGACCATTCAGGACCAATGGTCGCAAGTCTGTTTCCATAAACCTCCCCTTGTGTCAAAGATGCGCCACTAGTTTTGGTCATTTCTTTTGTCGTTTCCGGCATCTTGCCGTATAGATATGTGATAATGATAATTGAGAATACAATCCTCAATACCCACCTTATAGAAGAAATACCAACATATCTAAGAACAATCATCGTTCCTAAATATGCCTGCGAGACCCAAAAAAATTCCTGATTATCCCAATACTTTCTCCACAAATCAGGGAGAAGTATTGAAAAAGAAATTAAGATAGTGATATAAATACACATTGGTAATAAAATACTCTGTATATTTTTGAAGAAGTTGAGTAAAGGTTTGCTTCCTCTACTCACTTTTTTTTCGTCTTTTTCCTCTTCTGATTCACCTCTCAATTTCCTCTCTTTTTTTTCTTCCGCTCTCTCCTCTCTAAATTTTTTTAAGAGAAGAGTTATTATTATTATTACAATGACTAAAAATCCAACCACTGCTATAATTTGTGAGATATTCATTTTTTCTCACCTCCTTTTTTTTCTGGAATTGGAAAAGTCGGATAATGACCGACTCCTCCTCCGAACGAAAGAGCAGAGATGCCTGATTTTCCGTATTGTTCGGCAATATACATCTCTTGTCCTCCTCGAATCTTTGAAATCGCGCCAAACTTTCTCTCAAGCCCTTCGGCTTCTTTTTTCCACCCTGCCGATTGCCGAGCAGAAATAAACTCCTGAATTGAGGCCTTGATAAATTCTTCGGCTTCTTTTGTCGCGGGATTCAATTCTTTTATCTGAATTCTTTTTATGTTTACTCCATAAATTGATCTTATGGAGCTGATAATAAATTCCAGATTTTTGTCGGAAAGAAGTCTTTCTTCCTTTAAATCGTTACTAAGTAAATTTTTTTCTTCAAATTTTGCTTGAACCAATTCAAAGTAGCCTTGTGTTCCGACAAATTTTCTTATTTTCGCGCCAACCTGGTTTATTATTACCTCAAGCCATTTTTCAATTTGAAAAAGGGCTTTTTTAGGGTTTATTATATTGGCGGTTATGGCGATTTCAACATTGAGCGGAATCACTTCTTGCGTTTCCGCTGATTCTACCGTCATATTATATACATCGTCTTTGAGTGTA
>MFAC01000036.1 GCA_001774455.1 Candidatus Campbellbacteria bacterium RIFCSPLOWO2_02_35_12 | reverse complement strand
AGCGCGGATTTGTGTAAAATTATACACATTTTTTGTTCAAATTTTTTTAATTTCATTCAAAATATCAAATAAAATCATTAACTCCAAGGCCCAATCCCGGTATTATAGAATATTTACTTTTATTTAATACGATGATTTGTTATTATTAAGATTATCGGTATAATAAAAATTATAAATTTAAAAATAAATATGGAAAAATATAAAAATGGAAAACACCCAAACAACAAATTAAAAATTTGCGTTTCAGGCGCAGCTGAAACGGGGCATTGTGGCCTTGATGCTTTTGAGAAAGGCAAAGCATTAGGAAGAGAGATTGTTCGACATAATGCTATTTTAATCACCGGCGCCACCACGGGATTTCCTTTTTGGGTGGCAACAGGCGCTAAAGAAGAAAACGGTATTTCAATTGGCTTTTCTCCGGCGTCAACAGAGGAAGAACACCTTGAGTTTTACAGATTGCCGTTGGAGCATATGGATGTGATTATATATACAGGTTTTGGCTATTCCGGCAGAAACTTGATTTTAACCCGTTCATCAGACGCTGTTATTATAGGGTGCGGAAGAATAGGCACTATAAATGAATTCACCGTGGCGTTTGAGGATGGCAAACCGATAGGAATTTTAGAAGGAGATTGGGAGACGGATGAGGTTATAAATCATATAATAAAAGCAAGCAACAGAATAAATGATAAAGTGATTTTTGACTCCGACCCGAAAGCGCTTGTGGAGAGAGTTGTAGAGAAAGTTATGATAGAAAAAGCAAGCAGAGGAAGAGTATATAGAAATGGCGACGGTATTGGCGTTGCAGACCCGGACAATCTTATTAAATAACCTTGTAATTTTACGGCAAACAAAAAGACAGCAATAAACTTGGTTTAATTTATTTTATTTAAGATTCTCTCAAATGATTGGGGATTATTTTCTGCCAAGTCCGCCAAAATTTTTCTATCTAAATTGATTTTGTTTTTCTTTAACGCGCTGATAAATTTACTGTATGAAATAGATTTTTTTTCATTAGCGCGAACAAAAGCGTTTATTTTTATATTCCAAAGCCGTCTGAAATCATTTTTTTTGTCTCTTCTATGCGCGAAAGAATGAGCGCCCGCGTGAGCAAGCGCTTCTTTTGCCTGCCGTTTTTTTGTTGAACGGCCGAAACGATATCCTTTTGTTTTTTTAAGGATATTTTTCCGTCTTTTTAACGCTGTAGTTCCTCTTTTTACTCTGCTCATAATGTTATTTTATTAAGAATTATTTTTTTAAAATTGTTTATTGCATTAATAATAATTTTTTATGTTTTTATCGCGTTTTTTAATTTTAATTTATTTAATTACCAATATATTTATTTTTGATTCTGTTTGTCATATTAAACACGACAACTCTTCTACGAGCCATTCTTTTTTTACTGGCTTCTTTTGCGTTGAAATGGTTTTGACCCGGCACTCTCGCGAGTATTTTACCATTTTTTGTAAACCTCAATCTTTTTGCAAATATTTTTTTAGTTTTCATATCAAATTATATATTATGAATTTCGTTCAATTATCATACTAAGACCTTTCTGACTTTTTTTTATCGGTTCCGCAATCTTATATTCTTCGGTAATGAGTGTTAAAAATCTTAGAAGCCGTTCTTTCAAAAAATTAAATTCCATATATTTATATCGCCCCCATAAAAATAAATCAATTTTCACCCTATGTTTTTCTCTTAACCATTCCGAAACCCTTTTTGCTTTAAGAGAAAGATCGCCATCTCCGGTGCCTATTTTTATCTGCACATTTTTGGTTTCCGTAATGCGCGATTTCACTTTTATTTCCTTACTCTTTTTCTTTTGCTCGTATTGAAATTTACCATAATCCATTATTTTTGCAACAGGCGGATTTGCTTTCGGAGATACTTCAATAAGGTCAAGATTTATTTCTTGCGCTTGTTTCAGCGCGTCTTCTCTTGAGAGAATACCTAAATTAACGCCATCGGCGCCGACAACTCTTAATTCTTTTGCTTGTATGCTTTTGTTAATTTTTACTTTTTCGTTCAATTTATTTAAGTGATTTTTTATCTTAAATTAATATTTAAGTTTTTAAATTATAGCATATTTTTTCGCGGACACAACGCTACACTCTGTAAGTTCAACATATAAATGCAACGCTTGGTAAAATATCAAGGGTCTTATCCAAGGACAGTCCTTGGATTTTTTAAAATCTGAAATCCAAACTGGAGGATACGCAAGAGAAACTGGATAAACTTGTTTCCACTTACATTGACGGCGATATTCCCAAAGAAAATTACTTGGCGAAAAAGGAGCAGTTATTGAACCAAAAAGTTGCTCTTGCGAATGATTTGGAGGATTTTGGACGAACGGGAAAGAATTGGCTCCAACCCTTGCGAGCGTGGATTTTAGACGCGAATAAAACCGAAAAACTGTCGGCAAGCGACAGTTTTCCTGAAATCAAGGCATTTGTCCAAAAGGTTGGAACGAACCCCTTACTTTTGGACAAATCCGTTTCCGTTTCGTTTGGCGAGCCGTGGGATTTTGCCGCGTCCCGCCTTGCGGGACGCGCCCCTGCCGAGGGGCGAAGCCGCGAGGCAACCCCCTCTGAAAAAATTGGAAGTACTATCTGGTGGAGATGGCGAGAATTGAACTCGCGTGCAAAAGAAGAATTTAGATGTATTTACAAAACATAGTTTATTTTTCCACTTTCGCGGATTTAAGCGCTCGGACTTAAAAATAAACAAAATAAACTCGCGCCGATTCTCTTAATTTCAAAAATATGCCGAGACATTCATATTTTTTAGTTTGAAAATATTACACCCAAATCAGATTATCAAACATCATCTGAGAGGACGCCGGTTTAGGCTATTGCGTAAGCCGGAGTAAAAGGAGATAAAATAGCTCCTGTTACTTTAGAGATAGATTTTGCAGCTATCTTTTTGGACTTTTAATGAAGATTCCAACTTCAGTTTTGCGCATATAAATTTACATTCCCTTGTCTATGCCTGGCATCCCCGCAAAAAATATTTTTACAAAAATATTTTTTGCTGAAATACCAATTACAAATTAATGTTTCTTTTCAATGTTCTTTTTAAATCTCTTTCAGTATCCTTCTTTTTTATACTTTCTCTTTTGTCGTATTTCTTCTTTCCTTTGGCGACACCAATTTTAATTTTTATTTTTATTTCTTTATTATACACCGAAATCGGCACTATTGTCAATCCTTTTTGTTTTTCAAAACTTGAAAATCGTTCAATTTCTTTTTTTGTCAGAAGTAATTTACGATTTCGCGCAGGGTCATAATTATCAGGAGTATTTGTCGGCTGATATGGCGGAATTGTCGCGCCGATTAAAAATACTTCGTTTCCTCTTGTGATTATATAAGCGCCTTCAAGCGAGCCCTGTTTTTTACGCAATGATTTTACTTCAAAACCAAAAAGCTCTATCCCAGCGCTGAATGTTTCTTGAATTTCATAATTAAGATAAACTTTTTTATTTTGTATTAAACTCATAGCTATAATCTTAACATAGCAATACGGTTTTTTAAGTTTTTAATACAAGAATTTATGATTTAATTAAATAATCACCATATAAAAAATGTTAAATAAAAAAAACTTATAAAGTAATTAAAAATCGGTGGGATTATGATTATTTCGATAAATGACGAACTATGGCAAGTTAAGAAATTAAAAAATAGCGAGAAAATAAAAAAACATAAAGGATTCGTTTATTTGGACGTCGTATGTCCGAATATAGCAAAAAAATCAAAAAATCCAAGGACAGTCCTTGGATAAGACACTTGATATTTTACCAAGCGTTGTAGTTCAACATTGAACTCGGGAAACAATAATTTGCCAAAAACAACAATATATTATATGATTTAAAATCATTATTGTTTAATTTGCTTATAAAAACAATCAAATAAAATGAAACAAGATAAAAAACAAAATTATCCTAAAAAACCCAAAAAAAACAGTAAAAAAGGTCTGCAAATATTTCTGGGAAAATCTTTGCCGCAAAATATTTTTGTAACACTTTTAATCTTTTTTATAATTACAGCCGTTTACTCTTTAATTTCCGAGAACATCTCAAAATCTGACAAAATAGCTCTCTCCCAGCTTGTTATTGAAATAAATGAAGGTGATGTGTCTGAAATTGTTGTGAAAGGAGAAGGGCTTGAAATTCTTTATTCGGACGGACAAAAAAAGAAATCAAAAAAAGAAACAGCGACAGCGCTTACCGATACATTGGTAAACTACGGAGTGTCTTTGGAAAAACTTAAAGATGTAAAAATAGAAATTAATAATCCAAGCGGTTTTCTTTTCTGGCTTGGAAATCTTGCTCCGTTTTTAATTCCGCTTTTATTTATTATATTTTTTATTTGGTTTCTTTCAAGACAGATGAAGGGAGCGGGTATGCAGGCGTTTTCTTTCGGGCAGTCAAAAGCGCGGATGATTGACCCCAAAGATAGTTCGCAAAGAGTTACATTTAATGATGTGGCGGGCGCAAAGGAAGCAAAAGAAGAACTCATAGAAATTGTTGATTTTCTGAAGAATCCCAAAAAATTTCTTGAAATTGGCGCGCGTATTCCAAAAGGAGTTATTTTAATGGGGGCAAGCGGGACAGGGAAGACATTGCTTGCGCGCGCTGTCGCCGGCGAAGCGGGTGTTCCATTTTTTTCAATTTCTGGCTCGGAGTTTGTTGAGATGTTTGTCGGTGTGGGCGCATCGCGTGTGAGAGATTTGTTTAAGATAGCAAAACATACGGCGCCCGCCATAATTTTTATAGATGAAATAGACGCCGTAGGCCGTGTTCGTGGCACAGGTGTTGGTGGCGGCAACGATGAACGAGAACAGACGCTAAATCAAATACTTGTGGAAATGGACGGCTTTGAGCCGAATGAAAAAGTAATTATAATGGCGGCAACCAATCGTCCGGATGTCCTTGACCCGGCGCTTCTTCGTCCCGGCAGATTTGACAGAAGAGTGGTGATTGATTTGCCGGATAGAAACGACAGAGAACAGATTTTGAAAATTCATGCCCGAGCGAAACCTTTTAGCGAGGATGTAAATCTCGCAACAATTGCCGAACGCACGCCTGGATTTTCCGGAGCTGATTTGTATTCTCTTATGAATGAAGGAGCTATTTTAGCGGCGCGCGAAAATAGAAAGAAAATATCACAGTTTGACCTTATTCGTTCAATAGAAAAAGTGATGCTTGGTCCTGAGAGAAAAAGTCACATATTATCAAAGCGCGAGAAGAAAATAACCGCTTATCATGAAGCGGGACACGCTCTTATCGCTTCGGTGCTTCCATATGCCGACCCGGTGCATAAAATTTCAATAATCTCCCGCGGTCGCGTGGCAGGATATACCCTTAAACTTCCGTTTGAAGACAGGAAGATGCAGTCAAAAAAAGAATTTCTTGATGATATCGCAGTATCTCTTGGCGGATATTTGGCGGAGAAGATGGTGTTTGACGACCTTACTACAGGCGCGTCAAATGATATTCAAGTACTTACGGCTCTTGCGCGAAATATGGTTACTAAATACGGCATGTCAGAACAAGTGGGGCCCATAGCTCTTGAAGGAGATAATGATCGTACGATGTTTGGTGAAGGTATAATAAGTAAAAAATATTCAGAAAAAGTATCATCTGAAATTGATACTGAAGTTGCTCATATTATTGATAAAGCATACAAAAACACCGAACATATACTTAAAACTCACAAGCAAGCGCTTGACGCAATTGCGGAGAAGCTTGTTGAAGTTGAGACAATTGAACGTAATGAATTTGAAAAACTTCTTCTTGTAAATGGTATTACTCCAAAGAAGAAAGAAGATATTGAACATTCTTAATTAGATTGTCAGTATGTACAAAATTGATAATATATCGTGAATTACGAAACTTGTCGCAGACATTATTAGTTTCATTGGATTATAAATCTGCCAGTTGGCGGACCGATTCGTCGACTATCAGACTAATTTCTAATTTATTTATAATCAATAAAATATGTGGTATAAATAAAATTAGATATTATCAAATGCGCGTATAGCTCAGTTGGTAAAGCACAGAAGAGAAATATTGAAAAAAAACGTGGGGGCGTGTAGCTCAGTTGGTAGAGCGCGGAGCTTATACCTCCGTGGTCCCAGGTTCAAGTCCTGGCGCGCCCACGTTTTTTTTCAAAAATCAAACATTAAAAAGGAACTCATTTCCTAAGTTGCTATGGTAGATGAAATATAAAAGTTGGACCTTGATAAGACTTGATGATTTCCGCTCTACTCAAAATGAATTTTTTGAGTTTTGCGTTCCTGAATTTCTTTTATTGCAGGATATTTTTTTAATTCATTATCTTTTTCCACTATCTTTTTTGCTTCTTCGCGCGCGGCTTCCACCATTTTGATATTTTTCATCGCTTCCATCGCTATATCGGAAAGCCCCGACTGTCGTTTGCCATAGAGTTCTCCTGAGCCGCGAATTGACAGGTCAAATTCGGCGAGCTCAAAACCATTTTTAGAGGTTTTAAGAGCGCGGAGTCTTTCAGCCGTTTTTTTTGTTTTGCTATCTGAAAATATATAACAATACGCCTGGTAATTGCTTCTAATTACTCTTCCGCGAAGCTGATGGAGCTGAGCGAGTCCGAATCTTTCCGCTCCTTCTATTATTATAACGGTTGCGTTTGGAATATTTACACCCACTTCAACTACCGATGTCGCGACAAGTATATTCGTTTTGTTTTTTAAAAAACTTTCCATCACTTCTTCTTTTTCGCTATTTTTTATTTTGCTGTGAAGAATTTTTATTTCATATTCCGGGAAGATATCTTTTTTCAGCCGTTTCGCTTCTTCTTTTACAGATTTCACATTTATTATATTTTCTTTATTCAAATTCGGCTCATCTATTCTCGGTGTTATAACATAAACTTGTCTGCCAATTTTGAGCTCACCTCGTATTTTTTCATACACATTATCGCGCCCGTTTGGTGTTACGATTTCCGTAATTATAGATTTTCTGCCTTTCGGCATTTCGTCTAAAATAGTTAAATCTAAATCGCCGTATATTGTAAGGGCGAGCGTTCTGGGTATTGGCGTTGCTGTCATTGAAAGAAGATGTGGCGCAATACCGTCTTTTCTCACGAGTTTTTGTCTTTGCGCCGTGCCAAAGCGATGTTGTTCGTCTATGATTATAAAAGCCAAGTTCTTAAATTTTACGGTTTTTTGTATAAGAGAATGCGTTCCGAGCAAAATTGGTATTTCTCCATTCAGGACCCATTTAAGAAGTTGAGCGCGTGAAATATTTGTCGCGCCGTCCGAATTGACTTTAGAAGGAAATTTTTTGCACCCGCTTGAAGTTATAAGCCCGATATTTATAGGGAGATGCGAGAAATATTTAATGAATGTCTCAAAGTGCTGTTTTGCTAAAATCTCTGTCGGGACCATATATGCGATTTGCAGATTTCCGAAATCTTGTCCGTCAGGGCGCGTGGTGACAACAACATACGCAGCCGCCGCGGCAACAGCGGTTTTGCCCGAGCCGACATCGCCTTCCAAAAGTCGCGACATAGCATTATTTTTTTCAAAATCATTAAGAATATTTTTTATTGCTTTGTTTTGCGCATCTGTCGCGGAGAAAGGAAATCTCTTTATAAATTCTTTAACCTGCTTTTCATTCGCTTTTATGCGGAAAGATTTTTTCTTTTCATATTCTTTGCGACTTTTTTGTTTTGAGATTTGTATAAAAAAAACTTCACCGAACGCGAATCGTTTTCGCGCCGATTGGCTATCAGATTCTTTTTTGGGCGTATGAACCCAAATCAGCGCCGTTTTAAGTTTTGGTAAATTATATTTTTTCAAGATATCTTCGGGAATTGCATCTTCAATTTTATCCAGTAACCCATTTCTGAATATTTTTTGAATTGCATAATAAAACCATTTGGAAGTAATGCCGCGGCTTTCAGGATAAACAGGTAAGAATGTATTTATGTTTTTTTGATTTCCAAACAGAGAGTCGCCGATATTGATAGGGAGATTGTTTATATTTTCAGTTTCAGGATTTGCTATATACAAACTTTTTTCATTACCCGCGGTTTTCCCGCTTAATTTTACAAGAGCGCCGTCGCGGAGCATTTTCGCTATGTAGGGTTGATTAAACCAAATAATTTTTATTTTTCCTGTGCCGTCTCCTATGTATCCTTCGGCAATCGGTTTCTTGCTTTTAAAAGATTTTCGTGCTGAAAGCCCGCTTATTTTGCCGTATATTACGGCGTCATCTCCGATTTTCAGCATACTTACGCATTTATTGCCGGTAATATTTTCATAACGAGAAGGGAAGTGAAAAAGCAAATCCCGCAATGTTAATACCCTTAATTTTTCAAGAGCTTTTTTCTGCGATTGAGAAAGGCGGAAATGATTTTCTAATAAATCGTCCAAGTTCATATAAATAAGTATTAGATATTATAACTTACGCATCAAGTATGTTTTATATCATTAAATTAAAATACGCAATATTGATTATTGCGTATTTTAATTATACCGAGTTTTTATTTCATACGATATATTATATCGCGTAATTTCAATACCCGCTTTTATTTAACGATAATTGTTCCGATTGAGTTTGGTTTTATATGATTGTGATAATTCCATTCTCCGATTTTTATAAATGTGAATTCATAATTTTCTCCGTTACCGAGAGATTTTTTACTATCAAATTCGGGCAAGACCGTATGTGTGGGATGGGTGTCTGATGCTACCCACATATTATCGGAGCCTTTGTTTATAAATCGCACGGTTTGTCCTTTTGTTACGGCAATTTCTCTCGGAGCAAATCCTTCATCACCGTATGTTACAAAGATAACTTCGGCGGTTGTGTCAATATCGGTAGTTGCATTTGATACCTCTGTATCCGCAGGGTTATCCTTTTCTATTGTCCGCACGGATTGTTCATTTTCTATATTTATTTGCGTATTATCCGAGCCGTCACGAATAAGAAAAAACCCAAAAATGATAATTATGATAATTATAATTATTGCTATTATTCGTTTCATATTATTTATTATAATTTAGAAATTAAATTTTGTCTGATAATACCTGTAAGTATAACATTTATTATTTCATTGTTAATATAGTATTAGATTAATATCAAGTCAATATGGTAATGTGTATACTCATATTGCACTTTTTGATAGCTTGAGGGCATACAAAAACTATGCCTAAATCAACAAAGGAAGAGAAGTTAAGGTGGGTGTTACCGGATAGCAAACAAAGAGATAAAGATTAAAGACGCGGCCAAAGTATGTCCATATAGCCAAAGGAGTTTGGAACGAGGTTTCTGAGCGGTGGCGGGGCTGGCTTCCTTAGTTGGGGTTTTGTTCAAAAAATGTTTAAACATCAGTCAAAAAGGATTTGGAAAAAAAATCTCTGTTTTTGAGCAAAAAAGCAATAATCGGTTCGAACTCGCCGCCAAATTCATAAACTCCGTAAAACAAG
>MFAC01000035.1 GCA_001774455.1 Candidatus Campbellbacteria bacterium RIFCSPLOWO2_02_35_12 | reverse complement strand
ACCACATCGCCATCGTTTATATTTTCGTCAATCATACTACTACCGACTACACGGAGAGCATAAACTTCTGACGATGATGGGATTTTACTTTTGGGAACAGCAATCATTTCTTTGTTTTGTATTGCCTCTATCGGCTGGCCTGCGGCAATAGTTCCCAAAAGTGGAATTTTTACCATTGTCTCACGACCAAAGGCCTCAATAGACCGAGGCTTATTTTCTTCTTTGGATAAGAGTCCTAAATCACGAAGTTTAGAAACGTGAAAATGAGCCGTTGAAACTGACGAGAGTTTTAATTTCTTGCATATCTCGTGAAGTGTGGGGGCATATCCTTTTCGCTCTTGATAATCGGTTATAAAATCCAGAGCCTGTTTTGGTCTTTTGGTTAACATAGTGATATTATAGAAAATAAATCGAAAGTGTGAAAAGGGTAGTTATCCACATCTATTACGGAAGAAGAAATTAAAATAATATAGTGTAAACCATACGCGCGCATTAGAGCAGAGCTTGTTTGTAATTCGCAAACAACAGTGTTTAAAAAAATAATGTAATATACTTATTTTTAACAAATCTCTTTTTTGTGAAATTTTGGTAATATGTATATATGGAAATCATAATATCTTTAATCTTATTTTTTACAGGATTTTATATTTTAATAAAAGGCGCGAAAATTTTAATAGACGGCGCGATTTCTATCGCGCGAATTTTTAATATTTCAAATTGGTTCACGGGCGTTGTAATAGTTGGTATAGGCACATCTATTCCAGAATTTAGTATAAATATCGCCTCAGTATTTAACAACAGTCCCGTTGGCATCAGCGCTATTATAGGAAGTAATACATTTAATATTCTTTTTATACTCGGAGTATCGGCTCTTTTTTGTCCCATTAGTATGAAAAAAGAATGGGTGATAAAAGATTTTCTATTTAACATTATCGCAGTTGTTGTCTCCGCGGTGGTTATTATCTTTCCACTTTTTGGAAAGAGCGGCTTTCTCGGCGTTGAAAGAATTGAAGCGCTGTTTCTTCTCACTCTTTTTATTGGATGGTCTTTATATATGTTTAATAGAAAAATAGATGACGAGAAGAATGTTGATTATAAAATTTTCAGCGCGTTTTCATCGTTTGTTATGATAATCGTCGGTTTCATTGGTGTATTTGTTGGCGGACATTGGGTTGTCGACGGAGCCGAGACAATAGCGGTATTTTTTAATGCAAGTCCCGCGCTTATCGGCTTGACCATAGTCGCCGCAGGCACATCACTTCCAGAACTTACAGTTTCAATGGTGGCGCTTTTCAAACGTAGGACAGAAATAGCGGTAGGCAATATCATAGGTTCAAATATTTTTGATTTTCTTGGAATTCTTGGAATTACAGCGCTGTTTCGTCCTATTGTTGTGCCCTCATCTGCTCAATTTGATATTTTTGCGACGCTCGGCTCGGTTTTTCTTTTGTTCGCGCTGACTTTTATAGGCAGAAAATACATCCTTTCTCGTACTGAAGGGTTGATTTTTATCATAGGATATATTTTATATTTGTTTTTTATAATTTGGAGAGGATGAGGTTCGTTAAGTTTATTAATATCGTGAATTACAAAACTTGCCATATACCTAGTCTGCGCGCATCACATAGACGGGTATAGTTTTTGAAAGATATTAGAATCACTATTAAGATGTCGCTTTGATATTCTAATAATTTGAGAATGTGTTCTACTTCATATTTTTTATAAAGGCAAATCAAATGCGAAAGCGCCGGCGCCCGAGAATAGGAGAGAAAGAGATGCGGCAAATATAAGCGCGTAAAATAGTTTACTATATTTTACCGCTTCGTCTAAATCTTTATACAGCCATTTTACAAACAATGCATCAATCGTAATTAGCATACCGCCAATCGCGGCAACTTGTGTTAAAAATCCTACAATAAAAAGAAATCCAATTATAATATCAAACACCCCGCCAAACCATACAACGGGCGTGGATATTTTAGGCCATCTGTCGAATATTTGTTTCATTATAATCTCCCTGTCTCTGAACAAGTATGAATATCCTATCCATAAAAATATTATCCCGAGAACGACTCGTATTAAAAACGGGGACAATAATTCCAAGAAAAGCAAATTTGGAAATATGTTTAACATTTTTTTATTATACACTTTTTATAAAAAGATGTATATTGTAGACAATGATAAAAGAAAAACAGATTTATTTAATACTACACAATATTAGAAGTATTCAAAATGTCGGCGCGATTTTCAGAACCGCTGATGCGGCGGGGGTGTCAAAAATCTTCCTTACAGGATATACCCCCGCTCCGATTGATAGATTTGGCCGAACGCGCGGAGATTTTGCAAAAACAGCGCTTGGCGCGCAAAATATTATGGCGTGGGAGAGCATAAACTCAATAAATTTTCTTATTAAAAGATTAAAAAAAGAAAAAATAAAAATAATTGCCATTGAGCAGTCAAAAAACGCGATTGATTACAAAAAAATTAAAATAAAATTTCCATCGGCGTTTATTTTTGGAAATGAAGTAAGAGGGCTTTCAAAATCAATTTTAAACAAAAGCGACAAAATTGCTCATATCAAAATGTTTGGTGGAAAAGAGTCACTGAATGTTTCAGTCGCCGCCGGAATTTTTATTTTCAGAGTTTTAGAAATTTAAAATTAAATTTATTTGTAATTCAAAAAAGATTAAAAACAAAAATTAATATGTTAACACATCAACAATTTTTCCTTCATTGTCCAAAAGCCGTATAACTTCGCGTCTTTCTCTCCACAACTCTTCACTCCTGCCCAAAAACACTCTCCACTCATTACCGAGAAAATTCAAATCATTTTTATGATTTTTTACGCAACCTGTATAATTTATATTTTGCGATACAAATACCGCGCATTCATTTGAAATACCGATAGGGAACGAAGACAAATATATTTCGCAGCTTCCAATTTTATTTACAAAATCTTCACACAGTATGTCATTTGGAGGAGGTATGTTCGCAAGGTCGTTAAACTCATCTCTTGGCGATGGACACCATCTATTCAAACCTGGCGAGAAATTTTGAAATTGTTCAAAATAGCCGACACATTTGTTTATTTTAAACGAAGCTCCGATAGGCGAGCGTCCCGTTGAAACAACAACTGTTTCTCCCGGAGCGAGGAAAAGAGGCGGCTCGGAATTTACCACACCTGAGCGAAAAATTTCTACCGCCCCGCCTATAATAATTCGTTTTTTTGTTATAATACTTTCAATTTGCCATCCTGTAACAGAAATACTATCATTGTTTTTATTTGACGCGAATAGTGTTAAATATTCTCCTTCATCAAAATTTCTTTTTGGTCCGTATGTCGTGTTTTTAATAATTATTTTGTTTTCATATTGTGAAAAATTTTCGAGTATTTGAGTGTCTTTTAATTCATCCGCCACAACATTAAACGCGTCTTGTATTTTATTGTCATTCTTATCTATACCAACAGATGTTGTATTAACGATAAATTTTCCATACACCTCGCCCGAGCCAAGCGGCGCTGGCGGTTTTAAGAAAGCGCCTGGATTAAGCCGCGCTCGTTCCACACCACCGGTAAAAAACCATACAAAACCGATAGCGGCTATCATAAGTATAACAAATATCAAGTCATTTTTTGCGTTCATAAAAATAAATCTAAAATCTTAAAATTAATTTTGTAATTTAAATCATTATACACAATTATTCTTTTTATTAAATAATAATTTAAGCTCATTTCTTACGGTATTTGTGTCGCTCCATGGTATTTTTCCGCCTTCCGCCACCATTATATATGGGTCGGTGCCTTTTCCCGTAATAAGCACAACATCGCCCTTGTTTGCCACCATCAGAGCTTTTTTTATAGCCTGTTTTCTGTCTATTATTATTTCCGGCTTTTTCTTTATTATTCCTTTTACCGTGTCTTTTATAATTTTTATCGGGTCTTCATCATACGGGTCTTCATTTGTAAGGATAATATGTTTGCAGTAAGTATCGGCAATTTTCCCCATCGCAGACCTTTTCCATTTATCTCTGCCACCGCCGGTATTTCCCAAGACGCAGATTTTTTCTGATTTACCAAACGCTTTATAAAGTTCTTCCAAAGATTCTTTTGTATGAGCGTAGTCAACTATCACCGTAAAATTTTGTCCTTCTTCAATTCTCTCAACCCTGCCTCTCGCGCCATCAAATTGTTCAACTGCGTATTTTATTGTTAAAGGGTCTATGTTTTGACTTTTCGCGAAAAATGCCGCGGCAAGCGTATTGTATATATTAAATATTCCAATAAGTTTAGAATGTATTTTTAATCCGTCAAAAGTTATTTCTGTAAATTTTTCAGAAAGCATATACGGCTCGGCATTTTTTAGAGAAAATTGAATTTTGTTTTTAACGAAGATGTTTAAAAATTTATCAGTATATTTGTCGTCCATATTCGCTATAATGATTTTATTTTTTTTTGAGGATTTTTCAAGCGCGCGCGCGATTGAAAGTTTTGCGTCAAGATAATTTTCAAAAGAACCGTGAGATTCTATGTGCTCAGGCGCGATATTTGTAAAAACAAGAGAATCAAGAGCTATAAATTTATGTCTGAATTGTTTTACTCCTTCCGATGTCATTTCTATAATCGCGTATTTACATTTTGCGGATACAGCATCACGTAAAAATTTTTGTATAAAGAAACGCCCGGGCATCGTCATTTTAAAAAGATTGGTTTTTTCTTTTTTTCTAATTTTGAAACGAATTGTATTTACAAGAGCTGTTTCCTCCCCCGAGGTTTCAAGTATTTTATTTATCAGTTCCGTAACAGTTGTTTTTCCTTTTGTGCCTATTACAGCGACAATAAAAATTTTTCGCGATGGAAATTTATAATATACCGCTCCGGCAAAAGCGAGAAAAAAATGATATATCGGCTGAGCTGCTTTAAAAATTTTTCTCGGAATAATTTTTCTCCCGAAGTTTAATATGCTTTCTATCATAATTATTTACCAAGTATTTTAAGAGCTTCTTTAAGAAGATTTTTTGAGCCGCTTATGTTTTTTTCAATTTTTTTCATTGCTTCGCGTGCTTCTTTTTGGGAGTATCCGAGAGTTTGAAGCGCTTCCAGCGTATCTATTTCCCCCGTTAAGGTCTCGGTATCTTTTAAGTTTTCAGTAGTGCCGAGTTTATCACGAAGCTCAATGATAATTTTTTCAGCGTTCTTTTTTCCTATGCCGGATACTTTTATTAGATATGAGCTTTCTCCGCTTGAAATAGCCCTTTTTAACGTTTCAGTATCAGCTACATTCAAAATAGCAATAGCGGATTTTGGACCGATGCCGGATATTGATATAAGCATTTCAAAAAATCTAAGTTCTTCGCTGTCTAAAAAACCATAAATATCAAGAGACGTTTCTCTTACAGCG
>MFAC01000034.1 GCA_001774455.1 Candidatus Campbellbacteria bacterium RIFCSPLOWO2_02_35_12 | reverse complement strand
TGAGCTACCGCGGAATAAATTATTCAAAGAACTTTATAGTATATATATTACTAAAATTTTGGAAAAACACAAAGTTTGTATTATTGATATGCGATTATGATACAATAAATTATATGAAGATTTTATATATATTGTTTTTTATAATAATCATTATTGTTATAATCGGAAGTTTTATAATAGCCGACACCTCTAAGGAGAGGATAGCGAATATTGATAAAAACGCTGAATTAGACGAAAATATTATAAATAATAAAAATTTATCTATGAATACATTAAAATTCACAAGCCAATCTTTTGAGCATAATGGAAAGATACCATCTAAACACACATGCGACGGAGAAAGCATAAGCCCGTCTCTTCAAATAAGCGGAGTTGACCCTAATGCGAAATCGCTCGTCTTAATAATGGACGACCCTGACGCGCCATCAGGAGTATGGGACCATTGGGTAAAATTCAATATTGCGTCTTCAACGACCATAATAGAAGAGGGGACAGAACCACAGGGAGTTTCAGGTATAGGCACATCCGGCAATAGAGATTATTTTGGTCCATGCCCGCCCGACAGGGAACACAGATATTTCTTTAAACTTTATTCTCTTGAAAGAGAGCTTGACCTAAAAGAAGGCGCTTCAAAAAAAGAAGTTGAAATAGCGATGAAAGGACATATTTTACAGCAAACAGAGCTTATTGGATATTATGAAAGAAGTATTTTAAATTTAAATTAACAGAAGAAGTAAGATAAAAAAGTGGGGATATTACCGTTTTTTTTGATAATCTTGCATTATATTTTATCGTTTTATTTTTTTGATTCAGCAAGTTTAGCAAGAACGGTATCAATAAGATTTTTAACTATTGAGAAAGGCTGAGCTCCCGGTATTTCAATTTTCTCATCTCCGACTAACATTATATTGTGCGGAGTGCCACGGCCGTCTGAGGCGATTGCGTCAGTTACAGAGTCCTCAACTTTCTTTTTATTATCTCCGTCATTAAGACATCTTTTAAATTCCACGCCGTCAAGCCCAATCCCCTCGGCAATTTCTGGAAGTTTTTTAGGGTCAAGACCGTTATTTGATGGAGTAATTTCGTAAATTTTATCTATATATTTCCAGAACGCAGTGTTTCCTCCTTGGTCAAAGGCGCATTCGCTTGCCTCGGCTTCTTTTGCCGCTTTTAGATGAAGCTGGGCTATCGGGAAATGTCTGTATATCCAAGCAACTTTTCCATCTTTGCCATATTCATCTATGATCTGATGCATTGTTTCGTGAAATTTTTTGCAATATGGGCATTCCGTGTCGGAATATTCAACGATTATAATATCAGCGTTTGGACTACCGAGAATATGGTCATTTTCCGACAATAGTTTCATATTTTCTGCAAAGTTGACATCTTCTTTTTTCGTTATGTCTACGTCATTTTTTGGCTGGATATCTTCTTTATTAACCATAAATAAAGCTCCGGCGATAACAATCGCGGCGATTATGATTGAAGCCGGCACTAATAGTTTATTATCCATAATTTTAAATTTATTATTAGTTATTAGTAATATTTTTATATTATTACATTATATTTAAAATAATTCAAGCAAATATTTTTATTATTTATAATATTTTCGTCTAATTCAGCGTTTTTATCAATATTCGCTATCCTCTCCTTAGAGGTGTCGGCTATTATAAAACTTCCGATTATAACAATAATGATTATTATAAAAAACAATATATATAAAATCTTCATATAATTTATTGTATCATAATCGCATATCAATAATACAAACTTTGTGTTTTTCCAAAATTTTAGTAATATATATACTATAAAGTTCTTTGAATAATTTATTCCGCGGTGCGTATCTCTTATAATTTAGAATGGCAGAGTATGATTTATTGAAGTATTTTCTTTTTCTTCCCATTTGGAAGTGTCTAATTTTATCTCGCGTATTTCACTTAAATCTTTGTATTTTAACACTCCATTTTTTAGAGCATATTCATAAAGTTCTTTTGTTATTTTCACATCTTCTATACAATATTTTTTGATTTTATCTATTTCTCCATTTTTCCACCACACAACCGCTTCAAGACCGTTACCCGTTTTTTTTCTGCCAAGTGTGCCTTCCGCCACTAAATTAAGTCTTATTCGCCGCCCAAGAGATTTTTTTATTTCTTTCAGAATGTCTAAACTTTTTATGCGTGTTAAATCTCCGGGATAATATTTGTTTAAAATAGGAATATCAAAATGGTCTGAATTGTAGCCGATAAGCATATCGGCTTTTTCCAATATCGGCCAAAGATTAGGAAGTTCTTCCTGAGTATAAGCAAGATAATCACCTGTCTCAGAATCGTACGCGCAGACTACTGATAAATCCAGGAGAGTGGGGTCGGCTTTGCCCACATCTTCAAATATATTTCTTGTTTCAATATCAAAAATGATTTTTTTCATAAATTATAAATTTGTAAAAATATTTTTTGTTTATTAACGCGTCAATATTTCATTCCTTGAGCAAACAGAGAATTAAAATTCAAAGTTTTATAATATCGGCTATTTCATTTTTATTCGCTTCTGTTTCTTCGCCAGTTGCAAGTTTTTTTATTTTGAATTTGTCTGTTTTTTCCTCTTTTTCTCCGATGCAGATTACAAAAGGTATATTTTGTTTATCCGCGGTCTTGATTTGCTCGCCGATTTTTTTATTACTTAAATTTACCGCGATATTCAAATTATTTGAACGGAGTTCTTTTGCTAAATTTTGAGCGTATGGAATATTTTTTGAGTCAAGCGCGCAGAGCATCAGATTTGTTGACGATGTATATTTTGGAATGAGATTTCTTCTTTCAAGAAAGTTTTGTATGGGCGCGTCTCCCATACCAAAACCGACTGCCGGAATTTTCTTCGCGCCAAAAATTTCAAGCAAGTTGTCATAACGGCCACCACCGAAAAGAGAGCGATTGTTTTCAGTATCAGTGTCATACACTTCAAAAACCATTCCGGTATAATAATCAAAACCGCGAGTTAAAAACGGAGAGATTGTTATAGAAATACCAGATTTGGAGAGTTTATTTTTTAATTCTTCCAAATATTTTATCTCTTTATAAGAACTAAACTCTTCAAAATTTTTTTCTTTTAAACTCTTCAAAAGTTTCGCGCTTTTTTCTTTTCCAATAATGTCATTTGTTATTTTTTCAAAATCTTCTTGAGAAATTTTTTCATACTTGTCCATTGTCTTTATAAGAGTGTTTGTATTCTTATCATCTAATTTAAATTCTGTTTTTAAGTATCGCGTCAGTATTCCGATAAAATTTATTTTAATTTCAAAGTCGGTATTTTTAGCGCCGAGCTCTTTAAGGATTTGCTCCGCAAGCGAGATAATTTCCGCATCAGCATCAATTCCATCCGCGCCAAACAGGTCGGCGTTTAACTGCCAATGTTCGCGGACGCGACCGCGCTGAGGTCGTTCATATCTGAAAGCGTTTGGTATAGAATACCAACGAAGAGGGAAAGAAAGTTCCTGCCTTTTTCCCGCAATTATTCTTGCTATGGTTGGAGTCATTTCAGGCCGTAGTGTTACATTTCGTCCTCCGCGGTCTATAAAAGAATATGTTTGCTCTTTTATAAGTTCTTCGCCCGATTTTGCTTCGTATAATTCTGTTGGTTCAAGAATTGACGCGCCGTATTCTACATAACCAAAACTTTCAGTAATTTTTCGCATTTTGCCGAATATATAGTTTTGAATTGCCATATCGGGGGGATAAAAATCGCGCACTCCTTTATACGGCTTTGTTTCAAGTTTTCTTTTGTCTAATTTCTTATTCATCTTTGAATAATAACGAAATTAAAGTCCTGACACAAGTATTATAAGATACTACCAAAATTATTAAGGTCAAGCGAAATAATCAAATAATCAAGTAATCAATGTCCGACTTTTATATTCTTGAAATCATCAAGGTCTCGCCTTGACATTGTGAGACCTTGATAATAGTAATCTTTTAAGAAAATTATTAAAAATAAAAAAACCAGACACAATTTTATGAATGGTCTCGATGAGGGTTTGACTCTCTTTCATTTTGAGAAGGAAGAAAGGAAATTAGAAACTTTTTTATATTTTTATAAATCTGATGATATATTATCCAAAAAAAATGAGTATTTATCTTCGAAGCCAAGTTTCGCGTCTTGGGAAATTTCGTGCAAGTATTAAAATTATAAATTTAATAAAAATTAAAAATTAATTTATCGCGGGAATTTGGTTTCTGTCTTCCAATGCTATGTCACTTTGATGCATTATTATTTCTTTAATTTGTTTTGGATGCCCGATTCCTCTGATTATGAATTCTTGCGATTCGCCGGCGGTTTGCACATGTATATCTCCAAAATCAAGAAATGTTTGAAGTATTCCTTTTATTTCAATCGTAATATCTTGAATTCTTTCCATTCTGAAAGTGGAGATTTCGCGTCTGAAAAATCCTTTTTGTTCTATGTCAATAATTCTTTTATTTGTTATAAACCAGACATCAAGGTAATAATCGGTCCAGATTGTAAAAAGTTTTATCCAAGCTATGAGCGTCCATATTGATATAGCAAAAATTATTATAGGAAGAGTTGGTCTCGCATATATTTTATTATTAAAAAATTCAGTTATTACAGCATTATCAAAAAAATAAAGATACACAATAAAAGGAGCGATGTATAAAATAATCAAACCAAAAATATCTTTGAGTAAAATAAACCAGTGTTTTCTGAGCGTGATTTTAATTTTTTCATCAGGAGATAAATTTATCCCGTTAGAAATAATACCCCGCCGCTTTCGGTACGGATTGTTTGTCCCGTTAGAGGCAGAGGCATGTCGCTTGTTCTGTAGCGAATTGGTATAGGGTGAGTTCTCGCGGACTTTAACGGGGTTTGACAATTTTAATTCTTGCGAGGATTTAAATACTTCGTGAGAATTTCTAATAGGATTTATTATACTCATATTATTTAAATGATTATGGCGGAGATATATATAGCGGCTATAAGAATGAACGAAACCGAAAAATACACAATTATAGCCAGCCATATCGCAAACAAACCACCACCGTATTTAAACCAATGGTATATAAGTATTAAACTATAAATAAAGAAAAACGCGAAGACGGCAAAAAAGACAAACCATATAATATTGTTAGCATTATTTGAGACAATATTATCAATTGATTCAGTAAGTCCGAAAGATTTGAACAAAGTAATAAATTCATTTGCGTTAAAAGACATAAATATATTTTCTCAACAAATAAAAAATTTACACAAATATAAAGTTAAGTGTTTTATCGTCCAAATTGGCAGCCATGAGTTTGATGCGGACTTTGTCGCCTAATGTGAAAGATTGCCCGTCCCTTTCACCCTTTATGCTGTATGTTTTCTTATCAAGAGTATAAAAATCATTGCCGATTTTACTTATATGCACAAGTCCTTCGGCTTTCGTGTTTTCATCTTCCACGAAGATGCCAAAATCCGAAACACCCGTTATGAAGCCGTTAAAGAGCTCGCCTATATGTTCTTTCATATATTCTACTTGTTTGTAGCGAATAGAATCCCTTTCCGCTTGAGCGGCTTCTATTTCTTGTTCCGTGGAAATTACAGACAACTTTTCATATTTTGAAAATTCATTTCGCGGAATTCCTTTTCCCGCAAGATAGCTTTTCATAATTCTATGCGCCATAAGGTCGGGATAACGGCGAATAGGGGATGTGAAATGCGTATAATATTTAAAAGCGAGTCCAAAATGTCCTATATTTTTAGTGGAATATATCGCTTTTGACATTGAACGAATTACTGCGATTTTAATCATATTCTCAACAGACTTGCCTTTTATCTGTTTGAAAAGATTATTTATGTTACGCGTTGTTATACCGCCACTCTCTATATTAAATTCATAGCCGATAGCATTAAGAAATATCTTTAAATTTTCTATTTTTTCGGTATCGGGCGAATTATGAATACGATATATAAATAAAACGTCTTTGGGGTCAGATTTTTTATTCAAATTAAATATATATTCGGCAACCTCTTGATTCGCGAGGAGCATATATTCCTCAACAAGTTTATTTGTGTCATATAGTTTCTTTTTTTCTATACTGAGCGGCTTGCCATTTTCATCAAGAGTAAATTTTACTTCATCATGCTCAAACTCTATTGAACCGTTATCAAAACGTTTTTTGCGGAGAATTTTTGCTATTTTATTTAATAAATCAAGTTCTTCGTAATATTCTCCGCCTTCGGAGTTGATTGTTTTTTGAGCGTCTTCATATGTAAATCGTTTTTTTGAATTTATTATTGTTTCTCCGAACCATCTGTTTTTCACATCACCGTCTTTTGTAAGTTCAAATACCGCGGAATAGGTAAGTTTGTCTTCGCCGGGATTTAAACTTGATACATCATTTGATATCACTTCGGGAAGCATAGGAATAGTTCTGTCAACGAGATATATTGATGTCGCGCGTTTTTGCGCTTCTTTATCTATATCATCTCCTGGAGTTACATAATGCGACACATCGGCAATATGCACGCCGACTTCAACATTTCCATTTTTAAGATTTTTTATAGAAATGGCGTCGTCAAAATCTTTCGCGTCAGGCGGGTCTATTGTCATTGTCATAATGCTTCTGAAGTCCTTTCGTTTTCCGATTTCCGCTTGCAATATATCCCTTTTTTTATTTTCAATCTCTGTCGCCGCTCTTTCAACATAAGACGGAAAGCCGGCTTCAAAACCATGTTCAAGCACTATTGCCTGCATTTCCACATTGTGCTCTCCCTTTTTACCGAGAATTTTAATTATTTTTCCTTCAGGATTTTTTTTAGGGTCGCTCCAGTGAGTAAGTTCGGCAAGTACTTTTATACCATTTTCCACTTTTGAATCGGGAGGAAGCAAGATGTCCACATACATTCTTTTATCGTCGGGCGCGAGAAACAGAAGTCCGTCTTCTTTTTCCACAACGCCGACAAATCGCGTTTTTGCTCGTCCAATAATTTTTACTACTTCTCCGCGAATTCTTTCCCCCTCTATTTTAGGATGAAGAACAATTTCCACCGTATCTTTATTTAATGCCGTATTGGTATAATTATTCGGTATTTCTATATCTTCTTCAAATAAGTCATTTGGCAGGTATCCGACTCCGCGGCTTGTAATTGTTATTTGCCCTATAATATTTGATGTTTTTTCTTTATTTTTTGATTTTTCCATAATTCGCAATAACAAATGTGGTAATAATTATTCAGAGTATATCAAAGATTGATTAAATATTAAAGTATTAGTATGGAGTTATATGATGTGAAAATCATTTTTTATTTTTTTATTTAATTTATCTTGAATTACGAAACACAAAAATTTATGGTCTGGTTGAGCAAAAACATTTAGAAGACAAAGAGATTTTGCGACCCGAGGACCTAAATTTTTGCGTTTCGTAATTTACAGTAATTTAGTTAACAGAACCATAATGTATAAAGTTATTCCCAACCGTAGTACTTGGACATTGAATGTCCAAGCGCAGACGGACGACATGGTAACCGACTTTTTATCTATAACAGATTTTATGTTTAGTTAACCTTCAAGGGTGATACTGTTAATAAGTATTTCTGCCATTTTTCCACCGGAATCATTTCGTTCAAATACTTTTCAAGAGGGATTCTTTCGCAATTATAGAAATGTAAATATTCCTCCAAGGATTTCCAAGTTCTTCTCGGATTCAAATAATATTCTTGATAAATAAACTTCACGAGCTCTTTCAACCGCTCCGTCTCAAGTCTCGGAGAAAATTTTAACTCGTCCAAGGACTGTCCTTGGACGGGTTTATTTATTCCGATGTTGCAGTTGGGAGTAGAATGGGATTAAAATTTGACAAACTGGTTTTTGTATGTATAATACAAAAAGATAATAATTCCCATCCAAGGACAGTCCTTGGATGCAGTCCTTAGATAATCAAGCACAAAGAAAGGAGAAAAACAAATGCCAACAGGATACACAGCTGACCTGAATGACGGGAAGGAAGTGACCTTCAAAGAGTTCGCAATGAAGTGCGCGCAAGCGTTTGATGTTAAGATGAGAAACAAAATCTCTGACACTGACACTGACGCTGATGAGTTTCACCCAACAGGACACAATCTCTATGAGAAGGCTCTTGTAGAGAGGCATCTCGCGGAAATCGAGAGGTGGAGTAATGCCCGAGCGGAGAGAGAGGCTAAAAAGTACTTTGATATCCAAGCTCTCTCGAGAAAGGAGGAGGGCAGCTTGAAGTTTAAGAGAGTCAAAAGAGCATATTTAGCCATGCTCAAAGAGGTGAAAGAGTGGGAACCTCCCACAAAAGACCATAAAAAACTAAAAATATTTATGGTTGAACAGCTTAAAAAAAGCATCGAAGCCGACTGTTCATATGTACCCCGCAGACCTCTACCACTGCGACGACTCTCGGGCAAGTCGTACCGTGCCCAGCTCGTCAAGCGTATGCAAAAAGAAATTGCGTATTACAGTAGGAATCACGTGATCGAGGTACAACTCGCTCGCGAGAAAAGCGAGTGGGCGCGCGCACTCCGACACAGCTTGAACGACTCCAAGTAACAAGGACTGGGCAGACCTACTGCCTCCCGCCATGTCATTACGACCTATAGCGGGTTTTTTATTGACCAAATAAAATTATTTTGTTATTATTTTCTTACGATGTTAAAAATACGATTACAAAGAATCGGACGCAAAAATGACCCTTCATTCAGGGTTGTTTGCGTTGATTCAAAAAAAGGTCCAAAGAGCAATAATAATGTGGAAATACTCGGCTCATACGACCCAAAAAGAAATTACATAGCAATAAACAATGAAAGAACATTAAAAAGAATTTCAAACGGCGCTCATGTGTCCGATACCGTTCATAATCTTCTTATAAAGCGTAGTATTATAAAAGGCAAGAAAATAAATGTTTCTAAAAATAAGAAGAATACAAAAAACGTAGAGTCGGACAAAGAAGAAACTTCCGTGAAGAAAACACAGTCTGAGTCCTCGGAGAAAACACTAATTGAAATAAAATCTGAAAAAATATCTGCGGACAATAAGAAAAAAGACACACAAAACGAAGAAGAAAAATCGCAGAAAGAAGAAACAACCGAACTCCCAAAGTAAAAAATTTTGAAATAAAAGAGAAAAAGAAATCCGAATATATTTTTTTGTTTAACATTATAAAAGCAATGATAAAAATCAAATATTCTTTAATTTTCTTTTTTATTATTTCTTTATTTATTACCGCCCTTACCAGAGGAGTATATGCGGTGGCGCCTTTTGACAAGCCAATCGTCCCTGAATGCGCGAACGGAATATGCGGATACTGCGACCTTATAGCCCTTGTAAACAATATCATTGAATTTCTGATATATTTTTCAGTAATTGTAGCGACATTGATGTTTGTGTATGCCGGTTTTCAGTATCTTACAGCCGGAGGCAAAGAAGAGAAAATCAAAAACGCCCATAAAATATTTACAAATGTTTTTATGGGTTTGGTATTTGTCCTCGCGGCATTTTTGATAGTGGATACTGTTATGAAGACATTTTTACCGGGAGGTGAAACAAAGTTTGGACCCTGGAATGAAATTAAGTGTGGTAATTGACGGGTATTAAAAAATAGCATATAATAAATTTTTATATTTAATTTATACACTTACTATAAATTACGAAATACAAAAAATTACGAAATATAAAAATTTAGGTTTTATAGTCGCAAAACCTCTTTATCTTCTAAATGTTTTTGCTCAAATAAACCGTAAATTTTTGCATTTCGTAATTTAAGATACTTAATAAAACATATGTCACAAGAAAGCTTAATAAAATTAGCATGCTCAAAATGCAAACGTGTCAATTATTGGAGCAGAAAAAACAAAAAAAAAGTTGAACGTAAAATTGAGCTTAAAAAATATTGCAAATGGTGTAAAAAACAAATTACGCATAAAGAATCTAAAAAATAAACAGAGAAATAACATAGGGGTCTGTAGTTTAGTGGTAAAATTTCGGTCTCCAAAACCGAAGTCCCTGGTTCAAGCCCAGGCGGACCCGCAATATTGAAATGCAGTGTAAATATTGCTGGTCTTCCAGCAAGCCAACCGCGCGCTATAAAAAATAAACTGCTTTATTTTTTATCCGATTTTTGCGAAGCAAAAAATTTTCATTGTTGAGCAAAGCAAAACAGAAAATAGGGTCTGGGCTCGAAACGCGCAACAATGTCGCTCTGCGACAGGTGAGCGGGGGTCGAAATTGTTATAGAAGCATGGAAGTCAGACTTCCATAAATCCTAGGCTATTTTTGCTATCGCTGAAATAAGATACACATTTTTATAAAGAATCATCAAGGTCTGACCTTGATATATTATTATCTTAAATTACGAAATGCAAAAATTTACGGTCTATTTGAGCAAAAACATTTAGAAGATGAAGAGGTTTTGCGATTCAAGGACCTAAATTTTTGCATTTCGTAATTCATAGTTATTTAAAAAGTTTGTAATTTCTATTTCTATTTTTTTAACTTGATTCGGATTAAACCATTTAATTCTTGCGTCTCTCTTAAACCATCTCATTTGTCTTTTTGCAAAATGCCATATTTCTGTTTCTAATTCATCCAACATTTCTTTCTTTTTTATTTTACCCTGCAAATAGCGCGCGATAAAACGATACTCAAGTCCGAATGATTCAAGTCGTTTCCAAGAGATATTTTTAGCGTGTAGTTTTTTAACTTCCGATATCATACCTTTCCGAATTCGCGACATAAGTCTTTTATGAATATTGTTTTTTAATTTTTTATCAGGAAGTTTTAGTCCTATTTGAAGAGCTTCATATTCGGAATTTGTTTTTAATTTTGGCGTTTTACCAAGCACTTTTGCTATTTCAATGGCTCGTATAAGCCGTCTTGGATTGTCTTTTTCAATTTTTTTAGCGCGATTTTTATCTAATTTTTTAAGCATTGAAAATAATTTTTTTGCCGATTTTTTTTCAAGTTCTTTGCGGAGTTTATTATTCGGCTCAACTTTCGGCAATACAAGACCATCAACTATCGTTTGAATATAAAAACCGCTCCCGCCAACTATAAAAGGAATTTTTCCTGTTTTATAAATTTTGATAATTTTATTATCCGCGAGTTTTTTATATTTCGCCGCGGAAAATTGCCGCTTCGGACTTGCGACATCAAGTAAATAATGAAATACTCCGCGCATTTCTTTTTTTGTAATTTTACCACTTCCTATGTCAAACCCTTTATATACCTGTCGCGAGTCTGCGGAAATAATCTCACCACCTAATTTTTTAGCGATTCGCGCCGCTAAATCACTTTTACCAGTCGCTGTTTGTCCAAGGATTATGATTATTTTTATTTTTTTCTTCTTCATGTTAAAATATATTATTATAAGTTTTAATTTATACTCGCTGTTTAGTTTTGCTTAGCTTAATAATTTTCCGCAGTTAAACGGCAAGTTTATCATCATAATATGTCAAAAAAAGAAAATAATTGCGAATTTTGTGATAATTTATATTTTAACGATATGGTTAAAGTGGGTAAAAAAGTACCGGATATATCTTTCAAAGTATTTTATAAAAACAATGAAAAAGAAATAAAAATTTCTGATTTCAAAGGAAAGTGGCTTATATTTTTCTTTTATCCCGCTGATTTTACTTTTGTATGCCCGACAGAACTTGAAGAAATGGAAGGTTTGTATAAAGAGTTTAAAAAAGAGGGAGCGGAAATCGTATCGGTAAGCACTGATACCGTCTATACGCACAAAGCGTGGCACAATACTTCAAAAGCGGTTGGGAAGATAGAATTTCCAATGGCGTCTGACGCAAACCACCGTCTTTCAGAAATGTTCGGTGTTCTTATGGAAGAGGAAGGCCTCGCGCTTCGCGGGAGCTTTATCATTGACCCTGACGGAACGCTTCAGATTGCAGAAATAAACAATAATGATGTCGGAAGAAATGCCAAAGAACTTTTGAGAAAATTACAGGCGTCAAAATTTGTTCGTGAACATAGTGGCAGAGTATGTCCCGCAAGCTGGAATCCCGGAGACGACACGCTTGAACCAGGGCTTAATTTAGTCGGGAAAATTTAATATAAAAAATTAACATATGCCCAAAAAGGTCGTGCCCGCCGAACTTAGAAACCGAGTTTCTAAGTTTAATATATTGCTAAATTTTTTTGTCTTTGATAAATTGCTTTTCGTAATTTTTATCAAGAATAAATTAAAATTTCATATGATTAAAAAATTTTCTTCCCCTAAAATACGAAACCGTCAATTCGTTTTTACCCCAAAAATTGAATACAAATTAGTCGCGAAGCGTTGCGAGGCGAACCCTTCAAACTTGCAATTTCCTATGTGGTGCCCGAGGAGAGAATCGGCTACCACTCGTAAATATTTTGATTCGCTCCGTTCTCAAAATACAAACGAGCCTCAGCCCCCGCTCGGCGGCTCGCCTCCTTTCGTTTCGGAGTTTCGGAGTCGGCTTCACGTCGCCTTGTTTCGATTCTCTTCATCGGTTGCAAAAATATAGTTGCCCAATGCTCCGCATTGTTCTCATTATTTTGTGCCCGAGGAGAGAATCGAACTCTCATGGGTTACCCCACGCGATTTTGAGTCGCGCGCGTCTACCAATTCCGCCACCCGGGCAAAGACAATAAATATAATAATACTTAATTTTTTGTATAAATCAATTTATGTTATTGCATGCAAAAATTTTTGCCGAGTTTATTTTATATGATACAATAATTATAAAATATGACACAGAGATTCCACAATGATTCAATATATTGGGTTGAGCTTGAAAAAATACAGCCAAACCCTTATCAGCCGCGGCGCGAATTTAATCCCGTAAAATTACAGGATTTAGCCGATTCTATTCGCCAATATGGAGTGCTTCAGCCACTTGTGGTAACGCGGAAAGAATATCAGACGGATGACGGAGGTTTATCCGTGAATTATGAATTAATTGCAGGTGAAAGACGATTAAGGGCATCTTATCTTGCGGGTATCAACCAAGTTCCTGTGATTATAAAAACAATGGAAGATGACGGTAGAGTAAAACTTGAAATTGCCATTATAGAAAATATTCAAAGAGAAGATTTAAATCCAATGGACAGAGCCTTCGCTTTTTCTCGTCTTGTGAATGAATTTAATTTTAAGCATATTGAAGTCGCGCAGAAAGTGGGAAAAAGCAGAGAATATGTTTCAAACACAATACGACTTCTTTCTCTCCCCGAAGAAATACAGAAAGCTGTTTCTGAAGGCGGGATAACGGAAGGTCATGCAAGGCCACTAATGATGCTTGTGGGTAAGCCGGAAGAGCAAACAACTCTTTTTAAAGAGATAGTAATAAAGAAACTCACAGTACGGGAAGCAGAGGCTATTTCAAGAAGAATTGCCGTAGATAGGATAAGAAAACATTCGCGAAATTTTGACCCTGAAATAATAGAGCTTGAAAATAAACTTACCGAAACATTAGGAGCGAGAGTGCAAATAGAAAAAAAAGAGATAGGCGGAAAAGTTACAATAGATTTTTTTTCAGATGAAGATTTGCGCGGAATTTTTGATATTTTAAACAAAAAAGACGCTGAAAACCCGGTTCTTCTTCAAACACCTGAATCCAAAGAGGAAATAATAGACGACAGGTCCAAAGAAGAAAAAGAAACAATAGATACAGACGAGGATTTGTATTCAATAAAAAATTTTTCAATATAATTTTTTATCTGATTTTTGCGGAAGAGCTTGTTGTTTTATGTTCTATTATCTTGAATTACGAAACACAAAAATTTATGGTCTATTTGAGCAAAAACATTTAGAAGACAAAGAGATTTTGCGATTCGCGGACCTAAATTTTTGCGTTTCGTAATTTACAGTCTATTATAGCGTTTCGTATATTTCTACGCGCAGTGGATGTTTTAGACATATCAATCCATTTAGCGGTGGGACTGCTCGTTTTTTTTATTTGTATCTCAACAATATCTCCATTTTTAAGTTTTGTATTAAGCGTTACAAATTTATCATTGACTTTTACTCCGGATATATGATTTCCGATATCAGAATGCACGGCATACGCGAAATCAATCGGGCTTGAATCAATAGGCAAGTCTATGACATCGCCTTTAGGAGTAAAAACAAAAACTCTGTAATTAAAAAAATCAGTTTTTAAGTCATCAAGAAATTCTTTTGACTTCGGAATACTTTTCTGTTCCTCCGCTATTTGTTTAATCCATCTCGGAATATTTTCCGTTAAGTAAGGAAGTTTGTAGGCCAATTTTTTATTTTTACTTAAAATTTTTTTATTATCTTTTTTACTGTTAACAATTTCATTTCTGAAATCTTTTATGCGATTAGCTATTCTTGAAGAAAGCAGTTTTCTTATCCACGATTGATTGGATTCGTTTTTTTTATTTTTTTCAAAACTTTTTTTATAAGAAAGATGAGAAGCAATACCGTATTCTGCTTCTTGATGCATTTCTTCCGTACGAATTTGTATTTCTATCAAGCCGCCGTCGCCTGTAAAAATCGTAGTATGTAGACTTTTGTATCCGTTTGGACGGGGAACAGCGATATAATCTTTGATTTTTCCCGGAAGCGGTCTCCAAACGCTATGAATAATTCCGAGAGTTTTGTAACAGTCGTCTATGGTCGGTACAATAATTCTAAGAGCCGATATGTCCCTTACTCTGTCAATATTTTTATCTTTTCTTTCTAATTTTTGATATAAACTGTAAAGCCGTTTCATTCTATAGTCCGTCTTAAAATTTATTATATTATTTTTTACAAGCTCTTTCTTTATAGATTTGTTTATTTTTATAAGTTTTTTTATTTTCTCTTTATTTTTTTGTTTACGCAATTGCAGTATTTCCGTATATTTATCAGGATAAACATACGGAAAAGCAAGGTCTTCAAGCTCTCCTTTTATTTGTCCCATACCGAGTCTGTCCGCGATTTGCGCGTATATTTCAAGTGTCTCAATGGCGTTTCTTTGTTGGCTTTCTTTATTATTGTATTTGAGCGTTCGCATATTATGCAGACGGTCGGAAAGTTTTATGATAAGCACGCGAATATCTTGAGATGTTACGACAAAAAGTTTGCGCAAACTTTCTGCGTGTTTTTTTACTCCGCGATAGTGAAGCATTCCAAGTTCCGTTACGCCTTGCACGAGATTAGTGATTTCACTGCCAAATTTTTCTTCCAATTCTTTTTCTGTAATACCGACATCTTCAATAGTATCGTGTAAAAGTCCGGCCGATATTGTCTTTGCCCCCATACCGAGTCCGGCAAGAATTTTTGCGACCTCATATAGATGGAGCATATACGGTTCCCCGGAATTTCTCTTATGATTGATGTGTGCGTGCTCGGCAAATTGATAAGCCGCTGTTACGAGTTTTTTGTCTTCCTCTGATACCGTGGACATTAGGTTTAATATATCTCGGATATTCATAAAAGTATTTTATTCTTTTAATTGTTTATTGCAATATTATCTAATTCACGCGAATTAGACAATAGAAAAATATTAGATTACTGTGAATTACGAAACGCAAAAATTTATGGTCTGGTTGAGCAAAAACATTTAGAAGACAAAGAAATTTTGCGACCCGAGGACCTAAATTTTTGCGTTTCGTAATTCACGATAGATTATATATAAGTCTGACCTATATATATACGGTTCCAGCCCTATTTCTCCGTATTTTCTGTATTCAGCCAGCCATCGTTCCAAACTCCTTTGGCTATGTGGACATACTTTAACCGCGTCCTTAATCTTTATCTCTTTGTTTGCTATCCGGTAACACCCACCTTAACTTCTCTTCTTTAATTGTTTTTAGTATATTTATACACATATACATCTCTATCTTTGCAAAAGATAAAAATGAGACTCACCGCACCCTGTTTTTTTAAATTTTCTTCAAAACCCCATACAAACATCTTGTTTGTATGGGGTTTTTATTTTTTTTTCAATTTATGCGGATTGTGGTTTGGGCAGGTTTTGTCGGAGCATCTCTCCGGTATTGTCTTTGTGCCTTCCATCGTAAGCGATTTGCACAGCGAGCAGAGATTGCCTGTCGGTCTTGCTTTAATGGCGTATTTGCATTTTGGATAATTTGAACAACTATAGAAAATTCCAAACTTGCCTCGTCTTTCCGACATATCGCCGTCTTTGCATACGGGACATACTATACCCGTGCGCGCTCTTGCTTCTTCCTCAGGACTTGTTTTTATAAATTTACATTTGGGATAATTATTGCAGGAAATAAATCTGCCGAATCTGCCGTCGCGTTCCACAAGCTTTCCATTTTTGCATTTAGGGCAATTTTCTCCTGTTTCTTTTGGTCCTTCAAGTTCTTTTCCGTCAATTGTTCTTCCGCCGTTACAGTTCGGGAATAGCGAACAACTTAAAAATTTTCCGGTCTTTCCCAGTTTTATGATCATATTAGCATTGCATTTCGGACATCTGAATTCTTCAGGCGCATCGCCTAAATTTGTGATTTTCTCCGTGTCTTTTTTTGAGTTTACATCTTTTATAAACGGTTTGTAGAAATCAGAAAGCGTTTTGACATATTCTCGTTTGCCGTCCGCTATTTCATCAAGCTCATTTTCCATCTCCGCGGTGAAAGAGTCGCTTATGTATTTTTCAAAATGATTTTCAAGAAATGAACTTACCACATCTCCCGTGTCTGTCGGAAAAAGCGTTTTACCTTCTTTCTTTACATAACCGCGAATGGCAAGCGTGCGCATAATAGACGCGTAAGTGGAAGGCCTGCCTATTCCTCTTTTTTCAAGTTCTTTAATAAGCCCGGCTTCGGTGTATCTGAAAGGTGGTTGAGTTTGTTTTGCTTCCGAGCGTATTTCAGCGAGTTTTAATGTTTCGCCAATGGTTGCTTTTGGAAGCTCTATATCTTCGCCATGCGCGGCAGAGTCTGCTTTTAACCATCCGTCAAAAAGCGTTTGAGAGCCGTTTACAGTGAAATCAGGTATTTTTTCTTCTCCATCCACATTCGCAACCATTTTCATTTTTAAGAGCTTTGCGTCCGTCATTTGCGAGCTGACCGTTCTTTGCCAAATCAGATGATAAAGTTTTTTCTGCTCTTCCACCGCGCCTGCGTATTCTCTCAATATATTAGAAGGCCGTATCGCTTCATGCGCTTCTTGCGCCAGTTTGCTTTTTTTAGCAAATACGCGCGGCTGATAATATTCTTTTCCGTATTTATCATTTATCACTTTTGTTATTTGTCCAAGCGCTTGTTTGCTCATAGTAGTACTGTCCGTGCGCATATAAGTAATGTGTCCCGCTTCATAAAGTTTTTGCGCTACACTCATAGTTTTTGACGGAGCAAAACCAAGCCGCGAGCTTGCTGTCTGCTGAAGAGTGGAAGTTATAAAGGGAGCTCTCGGCGCCCGTTTCATTTCATTTTCTTTTATATTTATCACGCTCCATTTCCCGGACTTTCCAATGTCTATAATTCTTTGCGCTTCTTTCTCTTCTCTCGGTTCTTTGGAGCAGGTGAGAGTAAATTGCAGGTCAGCTTTATTCTTAACATCGGCCTTTATAGTCCAAAAATTTTCAGGTTTGAAATTTCTGATTTCTCGTTCACGCTCCATTATTATACGAAGAGCGGGGGACTGCACTCTGCCCGCGGAGAGTCCGTAACGGACTTTTTTCCAAATAAGTCCAGAGAGATCGTATCCGACAAGACGGTCAAGCACGCGTCGCGCCTCTTGAGCTTCGCGGAGTTTATCATCAATTTTTCTTGGATGTTTAATGGCTTCCTGCACAGCGTCTTTCGTGATTTCATTAAACACAATCCTTTTCGGGTCTTTCAAATTTATAACTTCTTTTAAGTGCCAAGCGATTGCTTCGCCTTCGCGGTCAGGGTCGGTCGCGAGAAGCACCTCGCTTGCTTTTTTGGCTTTGGATTTTATATCATTTATTACTTTTTCTTTGCCTTTGCTAATTTCATAATGAGGAATAAAACCCCCTTCAATATCAATAGCTTTTTTATTATTTTTCGGCAAGTCGCGAATATGCCCCACACTTGAAGTTACGACAAAATTTTCCGTTTGGTTCGGAATATCATTTAAATATTTTGTGATTGTCTTTGCTTTCGCGGGCGATTCAACGATTAAAAGTTTCATATTATTCTTGAATTACGAAATGCAAAAATTTACGGTCTATTTGAGCAAAAACATTTAGAAGATAAAGAGGTTTTGCGACCCGAAGACCTAAATTTTTGCATTTCGTAATTCATAGACATTATTACAATTCAAAATACACTATGAAATTTATTTAGTCAATTTTTCAAATGCTAATTTTACCGCTTCAATATCATCAGAGAACATCACGATTTCATTTTTATCCGCAATACCGTTTGTTTTTTCAGACGGTTTTAACTCGCGAATGTTACGAATTTCATTTTTTGAAATCAATCTTAAACTCCCGCCTGTTTGTTTATTTATTTTTATTTTATCCAAATCAATCTTTGTAAGTATAAGTCCGAAGTTGACGACAGATATTTTATCATTTTTTATTCTGTTTACTTCAATAAGTTTATTTTTATTTAGTTCAATGATTTTCGCGAATTTTGCGCCAAGTTCTTCTTTTGTTTCGCGCAGGAGAGCTTCTATTTCATTTTCCTTTTTATTTATACCGCCGTGAACAGTGAGCTGGCTCGCGTTTTTGTATGTTTCAGGTTTATTTTTTTCAGTATTAAAGCCGCCACGCATCTGGAGCGCGGCTGTAAAACATTTTTCTTTATCTTTGAATATTATTATGAGCCCTATTGTTTTTTTGGTTTTTTTCATATCATTTTTGAATTTAAGATATTCGTATTTCACCCATTCGTTCTTTTATAATTCCTTTTATTTCCATTGCTGAGAGTATGACATTTGTTTCTTGAATAGGTAAAGAAAGCCGCGTTATAAGCTCGTCGCGCGACATAGGCGTCTTTAAAATTTCCACAATTTTCTTTTCTTTTTCTGATAGATTTTCAAACAATATATTTTGCCGAGAATTATCATCTTTGAAATTAAGACCAAGCGCTTCCAATATATCATTACTTTTTGTTATAGGTGTCGCGCCAAGCCGCAAGAGCATATGGGGACCATAAGCCGTTGCGGAAAAAATTGAAGACCTGTACAACAACGCTCCCTGCGGCTATCACTCACTGGACAAGGACGGCACCATCCTCATGATCAACGAGACCGAACTTGCGTGGCTGGGCTATGCGCGGGATGAGGTGATCGGAAAAATGAAGTTGACGGATTTGCTTACGCCCGAGAGCAGGCAGACCTTTCATGAAACTTTCCCGCAATTCATGAAGCTGGGATTTATCCATGATATTGAGCTCGAACTGATCCGCAAGGATGGCACGGTGTTGAGCGGACTTATAAGTGCGACGGCCATTTATGACCCGGACGGCAATTTCGTGATGAGCCGCTCAACATTGGCCGATATCACCGGGCTCAAACGGGTGGAGCAGCAACTGCGCGACCTTACCGCACATATCCAGTCTGTG
>MFAC01000033.1:12626-13034 GCA_001774455.1 Candidatus Campbellbacteria bacterium RIFCSPLOWO2_02_35_12 | reverse complement strand
TGATGTTTTGGATTTCAACGCATTAATGGTTCATTGGGGAAGCGCGAGCGCCAATAATGTGGCTGACTTCAACGGTGACGGCAAGGTTGATGTATTTGATTTCAACTTACTGATGATTAATTGGACACTATAAAATTACTATGAAAACAATATTACTTACAATTTTACTGGGAGCGTTCGGGGCAATGGCTATTGCCGCACCCGCTCTTGCCGCGACTAGCGTATCATTTACGCCAGTCAATGTGAGCGTGCGCCAAGGGCAAACCTTTACTCTTATGATCGGAGTAAATCCGCAAGGAGTGAAAAACTACACCGCAAAAACCGAACTTCATTATCCAGCCGACCTTTTGGAAGTAAAGTCATTCACTTTCGCGCCGAGCTGGATGCCGCTTGCTCAATCCGGTTACG
>MFAC01000033.1:0-12582 GCA_001774455.1 Candidatus Campbellbacteria bacterium RIFCSPLOWO2_02_35_12 | reverse complement strand
TTTCCGGGAGGCATATCTTCGGCGGCTACTTTCGGAACTGTGTCGTTTCTCGCAAAAAAGAGCGGCAACGGAACGATTACTCTAAACAATAACTCGTTCGCGCTGGACGCAAACAACCAAAATGTTATTGCCGGAGCATCGGTTCAAACTGCGGTAGCAATATCAGCGCCTGCTCCAGTCCAGACGACTCCAACGACTCCTGCGATAGAACCGACTGAAGAAGGGGCTGTTTTAGGCGAAGAGGCACCAGTCGTTCAAGAGCCGACAACCGTATCGCAACCAATAGTGGCACAATCCATGCTGTCCGCAGTCGGTAGCATCGTAACACTCGGCACCGATAGCGTTATTGTTGGCTTACTGGTTGCCGTAATAATCCTTGCGCTTGCCGGATACGCAATCTACTCTATGATTCAGAGAGTGCGACGCAAGAATTTAGGGAAGCTGCGGTAAATTAATTTCCACGATTGAATAATATAAAAACCTGATCTAAACATCGAGTTTTTGTATTATGGAAATGTTTTAACTAACCTCTTATGATACTTTTTTTAGTTTAAATAATTGTAACGTTTCATTCGGAGTTTTTCCATTTAAACCGTAATGCTCCAGATTGTTGTATTCATCGTTCCAAATTTGTATTTTGTTTTTTAAAATTTTCGGATGTGCGACGTCTGAATTGTGATACCTTTCCTCTTTTATGTTTTTTGGCATTTTAATAGATATTAACCACTAATCTATCAAAAGTGTCAGAAGTGTTTAGACATTACCATTTAGGATTGACAAATATTGTTAATATGCTATAATACTAAAAGTCGAGCAAATGCTCGATTTTTTGCTTTTATTTGCAGTATTACAAAAAAGCGAAATTTATTAGTATAAAAAACAGCTTATTATAGAAATAATAATATTAATCGCGACTTTTCTTGCTTATTCAAACAATGCGCTTATAGCAGATAGAATAGAACCGGCAAGAGCGGAAAACGCGACGACTCAAGAATTTACAGGGTTTACAGAATCTTCAAGTGTTGAAGAGTATGTGCGAAAATATTTTGAAAATTATTCAATTATGGCGGAAGTCGCCAAGTGTGAATCGCGATTTCGACATTTTAAAGAAAATGGCGATATAGTGAGAGGTGAAAAGAACCATGCCGATGTCGGTGTAATGCAAATCAATGAGTATTATCATATTGATAAAGCCGACAAGCTCGGTCTCAACATCTATACATTGGAAGGGAATGTGGAATACGCAAAATATCTATTTGATAAAGAGGGAACAACCCCGTGGCTTGCGTCTTCAAAATGTTGGGGTGTCCAAAATCATATCGCTATGTCTGATAATCAGACAAAAAGATAAGATAAGAAACCACCACTGACTTACTTAAAGTCAGTGGCGGTTTTGTATTTTTATATTTTTTATAGTGTTTTTATATTATGAATAGGGAAGACGGTTTTATTGTTGGGGGCTTAAAAATATAAGTGTCGCACAATATATCTTTTGTTCAGATATCTTTTGCGACACAAAGTATAAATATCAAAAAAACTAAATTAGCGCCTCGTCGGCTCGGAAATAGAAAAGAATACTTTTCCGTTTCTCTTGCTTTACGTCTAAACAACACGATATTTTGCCCAAGGCACCACTTCTCTATCATCCTTGTATTTTCAATGATTTCCGTGACCCGCAGAACTCTTGAAATATCTGCCACCCCATTAAATACTGCCCCTTCGCAAGTGTTTTCTTTTTATTTTTTAAAACACCTTCTATTGTCTTCTCCGATATATTTTCGTTCATCTGAAGAAAAATTATCGGATACTGGCTCATATACTCACTTTTATATTTTTGTAGTTTACTATTGAGGCAACCTGTCAGATTACGCCGATCCGCAGGATAAAATACATCCACACAAAACCCATTATTACACGTATCATACACAAAAAAATCAGCCCTGCTACGCCTATCATCTGTAAAAAAGAACTCACGGTGTATAAACTCCTTTTTAAATGATTTACAAAGAAATTCGTATATTTTTGCTTCTATCTCGTGGGCTCTTTTGTTTATCTTTTTTGCGCGTTTGACACTATGCTCTCCGGAGCGAAAATCTTCTTGTCCTTTTAGCTTTAATTTTTTACGTACATTTACCAGTCCACCCAAACTTCGCTCAATAGAACGAGACGCTGGTAAATATGGGTACCAATCAATTTCCGTTGCTGTGGGATAGCGATTATGTTCTTTATAAAAATGTTCAAATCCGGCAGCAATCTCCTTTAGTTTCCACGGTTTTTGGAATCCCCCTTTTTGTTTGCGTAGTATCATATAATTTATTATATCACAGTGTCGCAAAACGCATACAGGAAGTTTTAACATCGAGGTTCAACCTCGATATTAATGATATAAAAATCGCTTCATTAGTTTTAGTATAAAACTAATGAAGCGACAGACGATATTTTCTCTATTGTGCCATTAAATACAACTGTCACAATATTTCTATCCCTTTTTCATCCCAAAAGAAAGAAATTTCCGTATTTTCATATACAAACACAGAAATTTCTTTTGACGAGCTAATTAATAACTCGTCATTTAAATACTCATTATCTGAGTATTTATTATTAACAGCGAGGGCGTCGCCGTTATAATGAATCATACAAAATTTCTATTTTTTCCTTTTTATAAGGAAAAAGAGAAATTTCTGTTGTTTCATACACAAACACAGAAATTTCTTTAGATGATGACGAGCTAATTAGCTCGTCTAAATATTTATCATCTGAATATCTGTTATCAATGGCGAGGGCGTTGCCGTTAATAACACACAACAATCCTTTTTTAACATTTTCCTCTTTAATAAAATAAAACACTTTTTTTACGTCTACAACCTCCTCCGCCACCAGCGTCACCGTCCTATTACCATTTTTTACAATAATTTTTTTTCCTACTATTTCTTCTAATTTTTTTTTCATTACACCCACCTCCTTTTTTAAAAAAATTAAAAATTAAATATCTATCTAAAATATACTAAAAAATATAATTTTGTCAATACAAATTACGAGATGAGTGCGTCGATAATACTTTGAGTAGCTGAGGAAGGTCTGAATCTCCTCCGCATTATAGTATCGTATGTATATATTCTTAAATTACAAAATGCAAAAATTTATGGTCTATTTGAGCAAAAACATTTAGAAGATAAAGAGGTTTTGTGATTCTATAACCTAAATTTTTACATTTCGTAATTCATAGTATGTATATGAATAAATTATAAAAATTATGAATAAACAGTTTTTTCTTTAAATTTTTTATAAATAATTAAGAGGATTCAGATATGCATTAAATGGCGCGACCGGAATATAAGCGTCGCCACAATTTGTCTTTCCATTTGTATAATCTCCGTATCGCACAATCCGCACGCCTTGACTCGCGTAAACCGTAAAATGCAGATGCGGACCTGTTGAATATCCCGTATTTCCGGATAGCCCAATTATATCTCCCGTAATCACTACATCTCCTTTGCTTACTTTTATTAAACTTAGATGCGCGTAAAGCGAGGACAATCCGTTATTGTGCCGTATCAAAACATATTTGCCGTATGAATAGCATCCTTTTACTTCATCGGTATTCCCTGTCGCTTCCACAATTCCAGTAAGCGCGGCTTTAACTTTCGCGCCCGATGACGCGCGAAAATCCACCCCATTATGCCCTTTTCCTTTATATGCTCCCAATTTTGCGAATTCCGTATCTCCAAAATATTGAGTGATTTTTATACTATCAAGCGGCCAAGCAAGAACACCACTTCCGGTGGCGGGAATTTTATTCGGGTCAATTTCAATTTTTAACTGCGACTCAAGGTCAATAAGTTCGCGCTCAAACGCTTCCCGCGCCTCCGTTTTTTCTTCAACAAGTTTTTGATAATTTGATTCTTTGTTTTTCGTAATATCAAGAAGCGCGTTTTTGTCTTTTTTGTTAATATCAAGAGCGTATTTTTGGTCTGATAAATCATTCTTAAAATTCGCAAGTTCTTTTTGTTTTTCTTCCGTCCGATTTTTCTTTCCTTCAAGTTCTTTTTTTAATCCAGCGAGTCGTTTAATATCGTCTCCCATTGTTATTTGAAATTGCCGTAATGTTTCTATTTTATCAAGAAATCCCGATAAATTGTCATTTGATAAAATAATTTCAACAAGAGAATTTGATTCCGCTTCATTTATCGCGCGAAGTGTTTTTGCTGTGGCTTTTTTATTTTTATCAATTTTTTCTTTTTTTTCTCCAATACCAAAAGAAAGTTCTTCTATTTGCAAATTTGCGGAATCTATTTTATTTTGCGTTAATTTTATGTTAGTTGAAATTTTCTGCCGTGATATTTCAAGAATTTTTACTTCATTTGTAAGTGTTTGTTTTTCTTTTCCCACAATATCAAGGTCTTTTTGGTATTGTTCAATTTCTTTTTCAAGTTCCTGTATTTTTATATTTCTGTCAGATATGCGATTTTTTAGTTCATCTATAATGGACGCCCGGACATTATTTATGGTAAAAATAAAAAACCCAATAATTACGAGAATAATCATCGTTATTAAAAATTGCCTGTCAATTTTTTTTGGCATAAAACCATTATATCAAAAAATCCGCCAATAAGCGGTTTTTTGTCGCTGGACATCTCAATTGTTGAACATAGGATGTCCAACAATTTTGTCTCTAAGCCAATCTTTTTATCGCCAATTCGTATTCCACGAGAATCGACTAATGTTAAGGTCTCATCTTGACATTGAAATTATACAATCTTATTAATCGCATTATGCAAACGAGAAATTGTTTCTTTTTTCCCCAACACTTCCGCGAGTTGAAATGGGTCTGGAGATTTATTGCGACCTGAGAGCGCGTAACGGATAGGCCAAAGCACGGAGCCCCTTCCCTCTTTTTCCGCGAAATCCCAGATTATTTTTTTTATTTCATCTGAACTGAATTTATCATTTGAAATATTTTCAAAAAAATTTATAATTTTTAGTAAATTTTTCGCGACAATATTTAAATCAGAGTCCGTTTTCCAAAGCAAACCCTCCGTTTTATATTTTGGTTGTTTAAAATAATAATCTAAATCTCCTTCTTCCGCAATTTTTAAGACATCGCTCCATATACTTATACGGTCTTTTATTATAGGAATAATTTTTTTTAGAATTTTATCATTATATTCGCTCATATTTAAAATATCTTTAGGTAAATTTTGCTTAATATTTTTAAATATTTCATCTTCAGATATTTTTTTTATATATTCCCTATTAAACCAATTAAGCTTTTCTATATCAAAAATCGCGCCACCTTTTTGTATATTTTCAATACTAAATTCCTCTATTAATTCGTTTATGGTAAATAATTCCTTATTTGTACCCGGATTCCAGCCAAGCAGAGCCATATAATTGATTAAAGCATCAGAAACATACCCTTTTCTGCGATATTCGCTTATGGATGTGGCATTGTCTCGCTTTGACATTTTTGACCTGTTTTGAGTCAAAATAAGCGGAATATGAACATACTTTGGTCTGTCTATTCCCAATGCTTCTTGTATAAGGATTTGGCGAGGAGTATTTGAAATATGGTCTTCTCCTCTAATTATATGACTAATTTCCATTTCATAATCGTCCACGACAACAGCTAAATGATACAATGGCTCATTTATATTTTTTGCTATCACAAAATTACCAAGCTCTGTTGTGTCAAATTCAATTTTCCCGCGAATTATGTCATCAAATTCCACCTTTTTATTTGGATTTTTTAAGCGCACGACTTCAATTTGTTTCCCCATTTTCGCTTTGCTTTCTTCTTTTGAAAGATACGCTCTGCCTTCTTTAAGCAGTTTCTCAATATATTTTTTATATATATCGGTTCTTTCTGATTGCCGATATAGTTTATCATTATCTAAACCAAGCCATTTTAGTTCTTCTAAAATATTGTCTTCAAATTCTTTTTTGCTTCGTTCTTTATCCGTATCTTCAATTCTCACAATAAATTTACCATTATTTTGTTTTGTAAATAAATAGTTAAAAAGAGCGGTTCTTGCTGTGCCAATATGCAAATCCCCTGTCGGAGATGGAGCTATTCGTGTTTTAATTTGGCTTTTCTTCATATTTTTTAATGATTAATGACCTAATCAAGGTTTAGGTTAGGTTTAGGTTAGAATCTATGTTTTGATAATTTTCTTCTACAAAATTTTTATATTCTTTGTTATTTTTAAACTGATCTATGATAATATTTTTACTTAACAAATTATTCCATCTATTTTGATTTATAAAATCTTGATAACTTGACCATTGATATTTATCCTCTTTGTCCTTCCAATCTGGTAAATCTTTTGGATTCTTGTGAATATAGGATGACAAGGTTAACAAGTAACCATTAGTATCAACATGTTTTGAATTGAATTTACTTTCAAAAAGATGCCCTCTTCTCTCATACTTTATATTTATATATTTTGAATGACTTAATAATATTCTGTGTAAATATTTTGAAATATTACCATCTTTTCTTTCTCTTAATAATAAATGAAAATGTGTCGGCATTAAACAAAAACAGACAATATCTATTAGTGGTTCCTCTAATTTTACTTTACCAGTAACAATGTCCCAAGCAAGGTTTAGACCACTATGTCGTTCAAGGCGTGGTATTTCACCTTTATTGTTTGCTGCAAACATAAGTGTTAGAAAACGTTCGTAGTCTCTCTTTTTAGGAAAAATCTTTAAATCTTCTATACTATGTATGTATATATGATAAAATTCGTCTTTTACAAAATTGTGAGATCTTATACTCATTTTTTTATATTATGGCCTAAACCTTGCTTGGGTCATTTTGGTTATCTATTCTTCGTGTTTTAGAGCGACGGTAATAATACCTTCTGCGATTTTGCGCGCCGCGCTTGGTTTTGAAAAATTCTCAGCCCCTTTTTTCATTCGCTCTTTAATCATACTGTCTTCCATAATTCTATTAATCTCCGAGACAAGAAGATTTGGTGAAAGATTTATTTCTTCAATTACGATACATGCTCCGGCTCTTGCGTATGCGAAAGCGTTTTTTCTTTGGTGGTCGCCGTTTGAATCCGTTATCGGAACAATTATACTCGGAATTTTCCATATGGCTATTTCAAAAATCGCGGACGCGCCAGCTCTTGATATTACGATATTCGCCGCTCCAGCCGCCATACGGATAGCAAGCGTGTTTAGATAGCCGAATATTTTATACCTATAATTATTCTTTGAATTTTCAAGAATAGTCCGCGCGGTTGATTTAATCTCTTCAAAATTTTTTTCTCCCGTTTGATGAATAATCTGATATTTTTCAACAAGCATCGGAAGGGCTTCCATAATGGTATTATTTATTTTTTGCGAACCCTGAGATCCTCCCATAATCAAAATAGTTGGAATTTCTTTTTCAAGTTTTAAAAATTCATAAGCGCCTTCATAAGCAAGATGATATATATCTTTTCTTACGGGATTTCCCGTATATGCCGTTTTATCTTTATCAAAATATTCTATTGCTTCGGGAAACGATACGGCGATTTTTTTTGCGAATTTTCCGGCCCACAAATTGGCTTTTCCGGGCGCGGCGTCTGATTCATGGATGATGACAGGTATGCGAAAAAATTTAGCGGCAAATACTGTTGGAAAACTTGCATATCCCCCTTTACTGAAAACAACATCGGGATAAATCATAAAAATTTGAAATATTGTTTTTATTATACCGATTCCCGTTTTAAATATGTCAAAAAAATTTAGTATGGAAAAATATCGGCGCACTTTCCCCGCAGGACTTTTTTTAAATTTTATATTATTTTCATAGAGAGCTCTTACGTCAAATTTATTTGGAGCTATATAATAAAGCTTTGGTTCAAGAAGTTTATTTTCTTTCACAATAGCTCTTATTTCTTCGGCAACGGCTATTATTGGATAAAAATGTCCACCTGTTCCGCCTCCTGTAAATACGATTTTCATAAAATAAATAAATATAATTTTGAATAATATTATTATGTTTTTCTAAATTTTGAAATATTAAGTATAATCCCTATTTCCGCAAGCGCAAATAAAAGCGCGCTTCCGCCATGGCTTACAAATAAAAGAGGCAGTCCTGTAAGAGGCATTACGCCAAGCATTGAACCGATATTTATAAACGATTGCGATACTATAAGTATAACAATTCCGACTATAAGCAGTCCACTGAAACTGTCAGGCGCTTTCGCGGCAATTTTCAATCCTCTAAAAGCGAGAAACAAAAATAATGTTATAAGCAAAACGCTTCCTATAAATCCAAATTCTTCCGCTGCAACGGCAAAAATAGAATCCCCTATCGGCTCTGGCAAGTATTGAAATTTTTGCACGCTTTGCCCGAAACCTCTTCCGAACCATTCTCCGGAGCCGATCGCAATTAATGATTGTTTGATTTGCCAGCCGGAGCCAAGAACATCGCTTAACGGATTTTTAAATGTCAAGATTCGTTCTTTTACATACGGATAAATATACGTAAGAGCACTTAACCCGATTCCCGTTATTGCCAAAAATGTCAATATGTCGCGTTTTCTTGCTCCTGCCGCTATAAACATAGCAAGACCTGCGGTTAAAATTACAAGAAATGTTCCGGTGTCTGGCTGAGAGAGCAATATACCACCGATAATTCCAAGTAAAATTATAAAAGGTATTATCCCGTGCCCATATGTATGTATTTTGTCTTTTACATTAGTAAGCCATGCGGCGAAGAAAATAACAAAGCCGATTTTAAGCATTTCCACCGGCTGAAATGTGATTATACTAAGGTCAATCCACCTTCGCGCTCCTCCGAATTCCGCTCCAAGACCCGGAATAAATACTAATAGTGTTGTAAAAATTGATATTAAAAATATATAAAAAGCGTATTTTCTCCAAAATGTATATTTAATATGCGTCGTCGTAAGCATTGCGAGTAAGCCTAAAAAAATACCCAAGAAAAACTGACTAAACGCAACTGATGAAAATCGCGCGCCGTCTCGCGCTAAAAGTCCGAGAGACGCGGATGTAAAAATAAAAAACCCCGCCACAACTAAAATAATAACTGTTATTAAAAATGGTCGGTCAATTTTTTTTAGCATAAAACTATTATACTATGAATTACGAAATGCAAAAATTTAGGTCCTTATTTTGCAAAACCTCTTTATCTTCTAAATGTTTTTGCTCAAATAGACCGTAAATTTTTGCATTTCGTAATTTAAGAATATTTATACACATATGCCGCTACCTTAACGGCTTGAGGCAAAAACCGCCATATGTGTGTGGACATTACCCAAAGGGCTTGGCAAGGGTGTTTTTGTGTGTATAATTATTACAGATTTACAGTTAAAGATTGAATAAATATTAAATGAATTATGGCGGTAGAGAGGAAATAGTCTTAAGATAAATTTGCTTTGTCTTTAGGAATTTCCTCGCTACTTCAGACGATTTTGTCAAAAAATCGGTGAAATTTGAAGAGGAGCAGGACGACCTTTGATAATTGAATATAGAATACTGAATTTTATTTAACCTTTTAAGGGTAAGCAAAATTCAGTGTTTGGAATTAAGTTTATTTTGTCTTTTAGATTTTTTCGCAGAAATGCGGGAAGGAGCGGATAATGTGGATAGACAAAGTGACTGTTGATGAGGATGAAGTAAGGGTTGGTTGCTTACACTGTGGCAAACAAATAGGGGCCTGCCGAGAAAACTGGGTAGGCGGATTAAAAAAGATAGCCGACAAGTGTGGCTATCGACTTTTGATAGATGAAAAAAACCTGAAAGTTTTGTGCGAATGCGAGATGCATCGCACTGATGTTGTCAAAAAATGGTCGTTCCGTGTGAACTATGAGAGGAAGACCTCCCAGTATGGAAGTCGCTACCAAAGAGTAACTGGGGTTTTTTCTTTGGAGAGTATTCCTTTTCTCCTTGCCAAATTGTTTCCGTGGAAATACGGCGGTAAAGGAGGATGGAAGGCAAGGAATCTAAGTTTTGGCTCAGATGAGTTGAAATTTAGTCTCGATAAACTGCCTGAAGGTCAGTTTATCGAGATGAGGGATTGCCTTAATTCCCAAATCCGTAGAGGACACGACTATGACTATCTGTTATGGAGGATAGGATAATCATATAGATTTTTAGAGGGGTGTAGGTTCCCCGACAAGAGAAAATCAATTTTGATTTTCTCTTGTCAAAACCTACTCTGTATCGGGATGTGTATCCCGACTGATGAGCTCCCGCTTTCGCCCAAGCTTCGGACGGGCAGGCACAGAGCGAAACAGAAAATTGTTCTTTAAAATTGAATAAAATATCCATATTCCAACACTAGATTTTGCTTACCGAGGAGGGTAAGTAAAATTCAGTGTTTGGAATTAAGTTTATTTTTTATGTTAAAAATTTAAGACACTGATTATAAAGGTAGTGTTTTTTTATGAGCGAAAAATAATTTGAAAGAAAATATCACTTAACGTTTGCGTGTATGAGAAGTTTCGCCAACTTCCTTATTATTTTATCATAGAGGAGGCGAAATTTGGGCGAAAGAAAAAGTGCAACCTTTAAAAATTAATATACACTTTTTTTGAACCTCATACACGCTGTTAGGCGATGAATTCAATAATCATGTTTTAGCAATTCACCATGTACATTTCGAGCACTATTGCTGAAATTTGCTACTATTAATTTCAAATCATCGAAATTTCCTTTTTTGGTTTTTATCATCTCATACAGCGATACAATAATGTCATGACTATGCTTATTTAGATTGCTTTCTATTTTGGGGAACGACGATAGCATAATAGACATATGAAGTTCTGATTTTGTAAGTGATACCAATACATTGCGTAACTTTTCGACAATTTTATCGCCCTCTTTTTCATCCGCTTGTTGCAAGTGAAATAGTAAATTCATGGTTTCTTCAGTTTCATTTAAAAAATGTCTGTAAACTTCAAAAAACTCGTTTGCCCACTTGACGGAAAAATCAGAACTTCTATTTACTGAAGACTTGATTTGTTCTGTTTTGCGAAGAAGGATGATTCCAAAAATAAAAACCAAAAAAGGAGTGCTAATTTCAGAAATTATCTTTATTTCATTCAGTGTCATAGTTTTATTGATTATTGAATTTTTCGCCTAACTCGTTTTTATGCGTTATATTTTCGTATAATTAGTGAGGCATCATTTTTTGGATAAAAGTATGTGGACTATACATAATGATTAGAGCCAAATTAATTATCCGAATTACCCGATAAGCGCGACCGTTAGACCAATAATCGCAAAAACAACGCTTATGACCCAAAATCGCATCGTTACTTTTTCAGCAGGCCATCCAATTGCTTCAAAATGATGATGAATTGGAGCGATTAAAAAAATTTTTTTGCCGTTTCTGAATTTTTTAGACAAAAGTTGTATTATATCGGACAAAACCGTAATGACAAGCGGAAACGCAACAATTGGAAGAACAAAAACGCCATGTCCGCCTCCGAGCGAGTCGGTCATAAAAGCGACCATGGTCAATGTGATTGTAAGTCCCATTGTGCCGGTTTCCGACATATAAAATCTGGCGGGCGGAATATTAAACCACAAGAATGCTAAAATACTTCCGACAATAAGAGCGCAAAAAGCCGCTAAATTGATTTGTTGTTGATAAAAAGCAATACCGGCATAAGCCGTAAACATTGCCGCGAACACTCCGCCAGAGAGTCCGTCTATGCCGTCTATCACGCCACCTGCGTAAACAGCAAGCGCCACAAGTATAAAAAACGGAATGAACCAAAAACCAAGCGCAAAATCTTCTAAAAAAGGAAATCCGACTGTCGTGATGCCAAGTTTTGCAAAAAACCATAATGCCACAAATGCTGAAATAAATCCGACAATTAACAATCGTTTTTTAAGCGAAAGGCCGCCGGCTATATAACCGCCATTTCCTTTTATTTCTAAAATATCATCTATCATTCCGACAAAACCACCAGCCATAAGTGTAAAAAGCGGAATCCATGTCTGATCTCGGCTTAAAAAATCAAGTTTTACCGTAATATCGGTTGGAAAAATTTTTGCTATGAGCCAGATGCTGATAATAGTGATAAATGTGCTGAGCCAAATAATGACGCCTCCCATTCGCGGAGTTCCGACCTCCTTGTTTTTATGAAGTTTATTAAATATCGGTGTTTCTCTTCCATCGGTGGCTATTTTTCCGACTGTTTTCTTCCATACTTTATATTTATAAAGATAATAAGTTACAAGTGGCGTAATAATGATACCGATAAAAAAAGCAATCGCGGATGGCACAAAGACTTTAACAATATCTATAATCATAGTTAGATTATACAATAAAATAGAAAAATCAAAAATCAGCAAAATAACAATGTAAAATTTAAAAATTTAGATTTCAACTTTATAGCACCGCATAATAACGACTAAACATCAGACATAATTTCGTATAAGGTTTTATATACTAAATACTACATAACCATGAATTACGAAACTCGTCGCGGACATAGTTTTTGAAAGACATTGCGGAGACTCCGCATGTCCTCAAATTAATTTTTGTATTGCTTTTATTATACCTCCTTAATATATTTTTCATAATTACTATGAATTACGAAATGCAAAAAT
>MFAC01000032.1:14551-15688 GCA_001774455.1 Candidatus Campbellbacteria bacterium RIFCSPLOWO2_02_35_12 | reverse complement strand
AGACATTTATACGGTATTTAAACTCATCTACACTAAAAACAACATATTTAAGCTCTTTGCCAAGCTCGGATTCAATGGCTCTTATAATCGTCTCCATCTGAGATTTTTTTATATTATTGCCGACAATTAAAATATCAAGTCTACTGTCGCTGTCTTGCATAAAAATACCGGAGATTGCTATAAATTTAATTATTCCTGCGGCGCTTAATTTCTTTGGTATATCTTTATCTTTAATTGGCGTGGCACTCATTAGAAAATCTTTTAGCTGATTAATATATACAAAATTCTCATTAAGTGTCCATCCTTCAATTTTTTTCTTTTTTACAACCTTTTTTTTGTCTTTTTTTACCGTTACCTGTCTATATCCGATTTTTTTCTTTATAAAACCCATCTGTTTCATTATAGAAAATTCAAAACGAGTTGTATCAAGTGTAATTTTCGCGCGAGAAGCCGCTTCTTTATTTGTAAATACATTTTCCGGATTAAATAAAAAAAGCCGTAACAGTTTTACCGTAGCGGGACTTCCAAAAAGTTTTCCTAAAATTTTCATAAAAAATAAATTTATAAATTATACAAACAGACCAACTTATTATGATATATGTAAATAATATCATATTTAATAATAAATTTCTATAATTTATACAATTACTTTATATCTGTGAATTACGAAACGCAAAAATTTATGGTCTGGTTGAGCAAAAACATTTAGAAGACAAAGAGATTTTGCGACCCGAGGACCTAAATTTTTGCGTTTCGTAATTCACAGTTTATATGGCAATATATAACTGATTTGTGTAAAAAATCAGCAAAAAGACGGTTTTTTATTTACAAATAACACACTTTTGTCCTATATAGGACAAAAGTGTGTTATTTGTAAAATCCTAACTTTTGTAAGATAAATTCTATTTCAATGTTACAATACCGCCAGCTTCTTCAATCTGTTTTTTTATATTTTCCGCCTCTTCTTTTTTAACGCCTTCTTTTAGAATAGACGGGACGCCATCAACCGCGTCTTTCGCTTCTTTAAGGCCGAGGCCGAGAATACTCTTTACAACTTTGATAACAGCAATCTTCTGTTCTCCCGCGGCTGTAAGTTCAACCACAAAAAAACTTTGTTCTTCCGCGCCGCTATCGCCA
>MFAC01000032.1:8964-14530 GCA_001774455.1 Candidatus Campbellbacteria bacterium RIFCSPLOWO2_02_35_12 | reverse complement strand
GCCGCCGCTACAGCTTGAGCCGATACTCCAAATTTCTTTTCAAAAACTTTTACTAATTCATTGAGTTCTACTACCGACATTTTTTCAATCTCTTCCACAATTTTTTTAAATTTCACGGGAACTTCCGTCTGAATTGTTTTCTCATTGTCTTTCGTATCAACGGACACATTTTTATCTTTTTCCTTGTCTACTTGTGTTTGTTTCGTCTCAGATTTTATATCATTATCCGTTTCTTCTTCTTTCGCGTCCTCTGTTTTTAAATCTTTAACGGCTATTTCTTTATTTTCTTCTTTTTTGTTATCGTCTGACATATTTATTTTCAATTAATCTAATAATATTTAATTTCTTTTAACTTATCCGCATTATTGTTTATCAAATTTTTTTACCTTGAATTATGCTTTACTTCGCGCGATTTGGTCAAGCGCTATGGCGCATCTTTGTATAGGTGAATTTATAATATTCACAAACATTCCATATAAAGTTTTAAGCGGAGGAATAGACGCAATCTCTGCCATTTCTGTTTTGTCCATATATCGCCCTTCAAATATGCCCCCCGCAATCGCTATATTATCTTTGAATTTTTTTACAAATTCATTAATTTCTCTTGCGGGCGCCGTAAGGTCTGTGCCGTATGCAATGGCAATTTCTCCATTAAGCTCCGGAAATTCGCCTTTTATACCCGCTTCAGAAAGCGTTCGCTTAATAAGCGTCTTTTTTGCCACAAAATAACCAATATCTTGACCTTTCAGAGTATTTCGCATACCTGCCGTGTCAAAAACAGAAAATCTTTTGAAATTGACAAATGCGACCGATTTAGAGTCATTAAAAATAGTTTTCAGTTTATTAAGTATCTCGCCCTTTTTTTCTTTTGTTAATGCCACAATAAAAATACAAAATTAAATTAAAAAACAAACGACCTGTTAAAACAGGCTGGCATATCAATTCCACTCCAAAATAGAAATGATTTTGACCTAAACGGGAAATTAAGCCAATTATTGGCGCCCGCTGTCTCCAGTCTGTTATAGATAAAATATTATCAGATAATTATTTTATGTCAAATTTTGTTTAGCTACTTTTTATAATGTTAAAGATTTCTCTGTTGTAAATATACGAGTCTAACCTGTACATATTGGTGCGGCTGAGTAGTTGGTAATGATTATTGAGAATATAAAGATTGCATACGAAACACCAACGGTCTGATTTGTCACGCACAATCCCCCTGTCACGCGCTTCCGTGCTTAATATGTATTACACCATTAATATCAAGGCAAATTTTTGATATTGGTAATATTATTGTTTATGGGATTAGCCATAGTTTTCTTATTTTGTTCTTCCGTATCCAAAAACGAAGCGATATAAACTATTATCATACTACCGATAACAATCAGCGCGAAACCACCTAAAAATTTCCGGCTTGTTTTATTAAAAATCTTAAAAATCATATTTAAATTATATCATCATCCGTATTCTTATCCAAGTCTTATCCAAGGACAGTATCCAAGGACAGTCCTTGGACAATTTCACTCATATTTTCTGTCTAATCTCTATCCAAGGACAGTCCTTGGATTGATTTTAAACTGTCCTTGGATTGATTTTAAAGTAAACAAAATATAATCAATAATTCTATATGAAAATTAAACACCAAGGTTGAACCTCGGTATTTCGGTGTTATTTATGGTTTTGAAACTTCTTTAATTTCTTTATTAAGAAGTTCCGTGAGTTGAGTATTTTTAAGTTTTTGCGCTTCATCGCGCGCTTGAGTATAGTATTTTTTAGCATTTACAATATCTTCTATCTCCTTAAAATATGCCGCTAAAGTTATCAATAAATTGATATTTCTGGGTTCTTCTTTAAGTCCCTCAAACAAAACATCCGTTACAAGAGTTGTGTTTTGTTTGTATGAGTATTTATAAAGTTCGTGAAGAGCTATATAAACATCTGTCTTTTGTTTGTCGTTTTCTATCGCCTGCAGAAAATTCTTCTCCGCTTTTGGAAAATCTTTAAGATAATAATGATATAAATCGCCGAGATTGCTAAATGATACACTGCTTGATGGTCTTATGGCGCTTACATATTCCCAAGCATCTCGCGCAGATTCATAATCACCGGCAATCTTATAATTTACACCAATAGAAAGCCAATCTGAAAACAAATCGTTATTTTCTTTAAGATTATTTCTTAATTTTGTAATTTTCTCCCGCAAAAGTATTTTCGCGTCCTCCGGTAAATCATTATTATAAAAAATAATTTGTTTACTTAGATTAGGAACAGCCAAATTGATTTTTATAATATTATTTTCTATTACGATATCTTTGATATCCTGTGGTATATTATCCACGCTTGCGGCAATAAGATTATCGTCTACATCATTTTCAGAAGAATTGCCTTTATTTATATCATTGTATATAAACCATCCCGCGCCGGATGTGATTATTATCACAATCAATATTCCTGTTATTTTAAACATATAATATTATTTTACACAAAAAAATACGCCCTGCAAGCAAGTCAGGCCGCAATAGATAAAAAGTTGCTCAAATCCTTTCATATTCTTATCCAAATCTTATCCAAGGACAGTCCTTGGACAGAAAATATGAGTGAAATCATCCAAGGACTGTCCTTGGATTGATTCCGTCCTTGGATTGATTTTAAAGTAAATAAAATATAATCAATTTATGAGATTAAATGAAAGCCAATCATTTATGAAATCATCAAATTCCTTTGGTTGAGAAAAATATTCCGGAAATGAATCTTTTTCAAGAATTTTTTCTTCCTGCCTTTTGCCGCCAATATACTCAAAGTAACTTGAATATGGATATTTTTGAAGATAGTTTTTTGCCTTTACGCGGTCAGTAATTTTATTTTCTTTCCACTGAGAATCTATAATTTTTATTGGATTAAGGTGAATATACGAGAAAATGTATTTTAAATATTCGTCAGTATCAATACGCTTTGCTTTAAATGGCCCCTCAAAAAGACTTCCTGTTCTTTCATATTTTTTGTTGAAATACATAGAATAACCAGTAGCAACCTTTTTCACAAATTCGCTTATTCCATTTTCTGTCTTCTCCTTAATTAGTAAATGAAAATGATTGGGCACTAAACAATAAATCCCAATGTCAACCAATGTTTCCCCTCTATCTATCTCATCCAAGGACTGTCCTTGGATAGATTTAAAAACAACTGATTTGCGACTATTGCAAACAAAAAGTAGTTTTATAAACCTTTTTTTATCAAAAACATTAAGAAAAATCGGCATCTTGTTTATACCTCTATTATATAAATGATAAAATTCTCCTATTGAAAATTGAAATTTTCGATTCATAGTTAATATTATATCATCATAAATATTCCTATCCAAGGACTATTCTTATCCAAGGACTGTCCTTGGATGACTTATGTCCTTGGATGACTTATCCAAGGACTGTCCTTGGATGATTTATTTAATATATATATACATACATACGAAAAGTCCTTGGATGACTTATCCAAGGACTGTCCTTGGATGATTTGTTTAATACATACATACATACATACATACATACATACATACATACATACATACATACATAACTACATACATACATACATACATACATACATACATACATACATACATACATACATACATACATACATACATACATACATACATACATACATACATACATACGAAAAACCCCTCACTTGAAAAGTGAGGGGTTTTTCTGCTAATTTATTCTAAATCCTCAAAAGGTTCTTTATGCAATCCAAGGACTGTCCTTGGATAACTTTAGAAGATGAAGAGTATTGACCTAATTAGACTTAGTATGTTACTTGGACAATGTTACTACCTCAGAGCCATCTGATGGAAGTCCTGAAATATTGAAGCCGTTTGTCCAGTCAACATGCGTCGCTGATGATGTCGTAGTTGCGTTTGGCGACCATACGATATTGTCTCCATTTGCATTGCCATCAACAGATGCCCGAGCACCCATTAGAGTTGCTAATGTTGGGTAAGTTGCGTCTCCTCCCAGTCTTGTTGTAACAGAACCGGAGAATGTGCCTGTGCCCGCAGTTAATGTGACCGTGCCTGTTACTCTAAAGTAATAGGTTGCGCCTGTAGGGATTTGCAGAATTGATGTCAATTGAGCGTCATTGTCCCCTGAACTTGCAAGAGATGCTAATTGAGTTATAACCTTTCCGCTTGTAAATCCTGGAACCGGCTGTGAGTAAGCAGAGTCGGTATATGCGTAGACATCCAGAAGAGTAACCGTTGTTGTTCCTGAAACAGCGCTTGCTGTTGAGGTTGCCAAGTTTACAGTTAACTGATGAAGACCGATACCGTTGCCTCCAGCGCTTGATGTGATGCTAAATTTGTATAGATCCATCACACCATTAGTCAAGACGGTTGTAGGAACAGATTGTTTTGTAATCGTTGGATATGAGCTAAACATTCTTGTTCCGTTGAATGATGTTGAACCGGTCGCATTAATTGTCGTGCCTGATGAACCAACACCTTGCGTATTTGTATTTACATCAATGTCAACCGCGAGCAATGCTCCTTGATTACCTGAGGCGCTTGTTCCAACATTTGCTAAATCAATTTTAACTGTTATATCTTTATCCGTGTCTTTTGAAATTACAACAGGAACAGAAAGCGTTGATGTGGCATTTGTGTTTGCTCCTGTGAATACAGCTGAACCAACTTGTGTTCCTCCGTCCCACAGTGTTACCTGAACAAGGTCGCTTGAAGTTGATGAAGCTGAGTTTGTCAAAGTAAGCCCAACTCTTTGCAGAGTTATGTTTTCATTTGAAGCTCGGAAGTTTATGATTCCGTGATTAACACCAGTTGTTCCAGCTTTGACAATTGCATACGCAGGACTTGCGGCATCTTCAGACGCAACAAGAGTTCCTGATTGAACCGTCATTGTCTGACCGATTGAAGCCGTAACCGTTTCCGTAACGGCGTTTTGCGATGTAACACCAGTTACAATAATGTTAGCCGCTGTATTCGCAATACCCCATGAAAGACTGTCACCGGCTCCTGTAGAACCTGCTATTGTGCATTTAAGAGCAAGTGTCTTAACTGTTCCTTTCGTAATAACAAGTGTCTGGTCAAATGTGATTGTCTCATCGTTTCCGGTCGCCACTGACGGTGTTAGGACATTTGAACCTGTGTTCAAAGCTGTTGTTCCATCAAATACCTGACATGCTGAAATCTCTGTTACTGCTATAGTATCAAATGTCAACTTAGGTTTAAATGATGAGAATCGGACATCCTCACCTGATTGCGTAGCGTCAAACTGATAATTTGTGAATGTGAAAGGTCCGGATGTAATGTTCTGCTCCACAGGATTTGGAGATATCGTTACAGAAAGAGCCGCCGCTTTGACAGTCATTGTATTAAGCGAAAATACTGTTTGTGAAATTGTAATTGAATTCCCCGTAACATCTCCGACCGGCGATGTCCATCCAGAAGGTGTAACTGATACGATGTATGTTCCACCATTTCCGATAGTTGAGGCCACTTTACCTTTTACAGAATAAATCTGCTTCCCTGTTGGAATTGTCATTGAATCTGTAA
>MFAC01000032.1:249-8937 GCA_001774455.1 Candidatus Campbellbacteria bacterium RIFCSPLOWO2_02_35_12 | reverse complement strand
TGTATGCTGCGTCAACCGGACCGGCTACCACCGAACCATTTTGGTCAACAAGAGTTACATTTGTCAAGAGACCCGTGCCTGAACCCGTTGTGGATGCAACCGTAATCGTTATACCTGAAATATTGATTGCCTCGCCTTTAATGTCTGTTTCAAACGCGCCAAGTGGCTGGTCTGGAACATTAACTGCGATGTTTTGCGCAGGAACCGATGCCGACCTCTGAACCGTTGATACGGAGCCGGCTGTAATTGACAAATGCGCGTTATCAAACCATGGCGTTCCCGCTAGAAATGCCGAGCTTGTTGTTGCGGCCGTGCCAGAACCTGCGGGAGGTGTTATACCGTAACCAAATACCTCGCCCGTAATGTTTAGGTCGGTTGTCTTGTCAATGTCAAAAACAACTGTTCTGCTTGCTCCGCCGATAATGTCTCCTTTAACATAAATGTCAATGAGATTTCCTTTTCCGATTACTATTCCGGAGCCGAGTTTTGAAGTATAGAACTTGCCATCAGAAGAAACAGTTGTAGAATATTCAACTCCGTCAACAACTGTTACGACATTTGCAAGGTCTCCGCTTCCTGCAGAACCTGTCTGATTCCATCTTATGCTGTTAACTCTTACTTCTTCCGCTGAACCGGCTGTTACGGTAATACCCGCAAATCTTACTCCGGTTATTCCAATCTCTTTTGATTGAGCGGAGTTCGGGTCAAATGAAGAAATCCCCATTGTTACCGAACCGATTGCAAGAGAAGCATTGATTGTCTGCGATGTGCCTGTGATTGGAAGCGAACCTGAAACTGTTGCTGAAGTATTGATTCCAATCACTGAAAGATTCGCGATTGTTCCATCTCGCGTAGAGTTGTCTGCCGCCATATTACCGGCAACTGTAAATTTCTTTGATGTGCCCGCAGAAATTGTAACTTTATCGCCAACAGTCGTCTGATGATTTGAATTTAATGTTTTTGAAGTTCCTATCTGTATTCCGTCCTGGTCAAGAAGCACTATTCCTGAAAATACAGCGTCCGGAGCAAGACCTTTTCTCTCAACAGTAACGCTGTCCATAACGACATCGCCATCAGAACCAGCTGTTACTGTAAAGCTCGTAAATGGAACTCTTGCGGCGCTGTCCGGAGCAAGTGTTGCCACTGGCTGAGTTCCGGCTACAACTGAAAGACCAGTTCCTACAGGAGCCGGTGTTGTTGTGGTGTCTCCACCCGTTGTGTCGGTGTCGCCTCCTGTTGTTGGAGCTGAAGAACAAAGTGAATTTGCTTTCGCTCTTGATGAAGCTCCGAGGTATCCCGTTCCCGCTGACAAACCAACAGGTGTCAAAATCTCAGAAGCGTATTTGTTCTGGAATTTCGCAACCGCCGCTTTTGTAAGAGAACCGAAATAATCGGATTCTTGCCCCGCAGAACCAATTCCCGATGAAGCGATTTGTGTCGCTGAGTCAGAGTTTAAGAATTTCTGAAGAGCCAAAACATCAGCGCCCGCGCTTCCTGTGGTCAAATTAGTTGACCATGTGTATGGACATACGCTGGCTGTTGATGTACTACCACCTGTTGTTGGCGTACCGCCCGATAAAGATGTTTGCACATTGTTAATCGTCGCTTGGTCAGCCCCGAAAGACTGTAACAAAGAAATGATTGCGTCTATCTGACTTTGCGTCAAAGCCGCATGCGCCGGTATAACCGAACCGAACAAAAGCGCGAACGCAAATGCCACTCCGATTAAACCAATAGCAATCTTTAAAGCTATAGAATTAGTTTTTGTAATACTCATAAATAATAATTAATTTTTAAAATTTAATTATGTCTTTTATTATTTCGCGTTATGATAATGAATTTTACGAAATATTTATAAAGACAATTTTTACGCGAAAGGATTTTTGTTCGACCAAAAATAATTTTCGCGCGTCTTGTTAATAATAATGAATAACTATTTTTTCTTCTTTCTTACTATCCTAAAATATCCTAAATTGCATCGACGCAGGACAAAAAAGGTTAGTTGATAAAATTTAGACCGAATTTCAACCGTATGCGAATCCGACCGAACCCTTAATGAGAATTGGGAATTAGAAATTTCTGAAACTATTATTGCGATATATCTTTGAATTACGAAACTCTTTCTTAGCACAAATTTTTGCAAGACGCGCATAAAAAATCTGTTGATTTTTTTGCTATGCTCGGCGCGCGGCGCCTCCGCAATGTCTTGCAAAAATTATGCCTGCGACGAGTTTTGTAATTCACGGGATATAATCGCCAACTTATAATTTTCATATTTAATTTTCAATGAACTTTCTTATCTCTTAACGGTGTCTTAATTGTCGTTTTATCTTATATTTTCATTACGGAAATTAGAGTCAGAGTGCCCGACTGAAACAATATTATAAAATTTCTCGTTAAAATGCAAGCGTTTATTATTGTCTAAAAAATAGCCAAATAAAACACCGATAATCATTAAACAGAAAATCTATACATAATTATATATCAATAGCAATACATACAATAGCGCCGTCCAATAAAATATGTGGATAACTACTCTGCGCTTGTATTTATTGACATTGCTTTTGTAAATGTTCAACTTTGGATATTGAATATTTTAAAAATATTACAAAAGCGTAACGATACCAAAACAAGTGAGGGGGGGGTAAGTTTTGTCCTTTATGTCAAACGGCGCGCCAAACTATAAATGCTCCATCTTTTACTGCCTTTTTTTTCTAAGACACCTTCATTTATAAGCGCCTGCAATTCGCGCTGCAAAGTTTTAGAACTGCATCCATGAATTGTGTTTAGAGCGTCTTTTGTGGTAATAAAAGACGCTTTTTGAAGCAATTCAAGTATTGCGTTTCTTCTGCTGTTATGTCTTATATCCGAGGTCTTTGGATTAATATCAATTTTTTGTCTTTTTTCAATATTTTTTATATTTTTTATGTCTTTTATAAAATGTCCTTTTGAAATTAGCTCCGCGGTTTTATTATGTCTTATAGATTTTTGTTCACTATTTATATTTTTTGCGACAATTTTATCATTTTTATTTAATTCTTGTTTTAGAGCATAAGTTTCGTATAAATCAGGAACATTGAAAAAATCTTTTGTTAGCGATATGTTTCCAGATTTAATATCTTCTTTTCTTGTTTTTATAAGAATACCTAAATCAACATATTCCCGCCTTAATATCATTGAATTCATTTCAGAGATATATCCTGAAACGAAAGCTATATCAAGCAGAGAGTTTATTTCCATAATAAAAGAAAGTGTGGAATCCAAAGACGCCTCGCTATCGTTATTTATATTGAAAGATTTATTTATTTTCAAGGACATTTTTTGTAAATTTATAATCCCTGAAAAAATATTTATAGACCTTTCTCTTAATAAACCGCGAAGCATTTCACTCTCCGGAATAAAATTAGTAACTATATAAAGAGCGGATGAAAGTTTTTCCGCTTTTTTGTATAAAAATGTATATAAATGACTGCCTTCTAAAAGATTACCGCGTTCAGCGTTTTCAATACTTTTTTCCGTAAGATTTCTACTTTTGTTTATATTGTTTTCTTCTTCCATAATTTATTGCTCTTTAATGTTGTCCTTTATTTTTAGTGTATGCAATATTTATGTCTTTTATATATATTGTCTTTTAGATTATTTGTCGTTTATATAATAGCCATATATGTCCATTATATAATAAGCATTTATAAAATCAACTCTCTCTAAATAATTTTTAAATTACGAAACTTTTTACTTGGCATAATATAAAATATTCGGCATCCCGTATTGAGTATTTTATATATAAATGATTTTTATGTTATTATTTTAATAAATATCTTTGAATTACAAAATACAAAAATTTATGGTCTATTTGAGCAAAAACATTTAGAAGATAAAGAGATTTTGCGATTTGAGGACTTAAATTTTTGTATTTCGTAATTCATAATTATATGTTTAATTTTTTAAAAAATAAAAATAAAAAAACTAAAAAAAATAACCGTAATAAACAATCCGGGATATTTGACGACTTAAAAAAAGATACTGCCAGAGGAATATTCACCATACTTTTTTTTATCATTGGCGTATTCTTTACACTATCTGCGTTTGACAATGCCGGCATAATTGGCAATGTCATATTTAAATTTTTTTCTTCTTTATTTGGCATTGGGTATTTCATACTTCCAGCATTATCTTTTTTATTATCGGTTTTATTTATAAAATCATTTAATAATTCTTTCGGCGGATTAAAAATAATAAGCGTAGCGGTTTTCTTTTTGTCTTGTATAGGACTTGTGGAATTGGTTTTCACGAATAAAGGCGGTTTATTCGGCGATATAATCGTAAGTCCGCTTGTGGGGCTCTTTGATATTTTCGTAACACTAATGATACTCTGGGGAATGGCAATGATATCCATATTGGTATTGTTTGAAGCAAAATTGCCGTCGCTTGAATCATTGAAAACAATTTTTAGCAAAAAAAATTCGTGGGAAGAACAAAAAGAATACGAATTTTATGATGAAAATAATGGGGATAAAAAAGAAGCAGAAATTGAAGAAGATGATAAAGAGAAAACAAAAACCGAATATAATGAAAAAGAAGACGAAAAGAAAAAATCAACAATAAAAAACATATTCGGATTGGGAGAAAATAAAAATAATGGGGAGATAATACAAATGAAACAAATACAAGTCGGCTCATATACGCCTCCTCCGCTCTCTCTGCTTGAAAAAGACAGAGGTAAACCCGGAGTCGGAGACATTAAAGCGAATGCGAATATAATCAGAAGAACTCTTCAAAATTTCGGCGTTGATGTTCAGGTGGATGAAATATCAATAGGTCCGAGCGTTACCAGATATGCACTAAAGCCCGCAGAAGGCGTGCGATTGTCTAAAATAATAGGGTTGCAAAATAACCTTGAATTGGCGCTTGCGGCGCATCCTGTCCGAATAGAAGCGCCGATACCAGGAAGGTCGCTTGTCGGTATTGAAGTGCCGAATACAGCGAAAACAACAGTCGGTCTGTCTACCCTGCTCTCTTCCGAAATATATCAGAAATCCATCAAACCGCTTCTTGTGTCGCTTGGAAAAGATATTGCGGGTCAATCGTATTTCGCGGATTTGGCAAAGATGCCGCATCTGCTTATAGCCGGCGCCACGGGGTCGGGAAAATCAGTTTCTATTCATACTATTATAAACTCATTATTGTTTAGAAATTCCGCCCAACAATTACGGTTTATAATGATTGACCCTAAACGGGTGGAACTTACGCTGTATAATAATATCCCGCATCTTCTCACTCCTGTGATAACTGACGCCAAGAAAGCGATATTGGCTCTGAAATGGGCTGGTAAAGAAATGGAAAGACGATATGAAATACTTGAGAAAAATTCTTCGCGAGACATAGATTCGTATCATAAATACATATCTGAATTTCCGAAAAAACAAGACAGCGAGGATGTGAAAGAAATTGACCAAATGCCGTATATCTTAATCATAATGGATGAACTCGCGGATATTATGCAAATGTATCCGAGAGAGCTTGAATCCGCGGTGGTGCGGCTCGCGCAAATGAGCCGCGCCGTTGGAATACATCTTGTTCTTTCAACACAAAGACCTTCGGTAAATGTTATCACCGGACTTATAAAAGCGAATATTCCTTCGCGAATCGCTCTGCAAGTGGCTTCGCAAATTGATTCCAGAACTATTTTGGACAGTTCGGGAGCGGAAAAATTACTCGGGGCTGGAGATATACTTTATTTATCCGGGGATATGTCCAAACCAAAAAGATTGCAGACCGCTTTTATATCTGAAGATGAAGTAAAAAAAGTCGTAAAATATCTGATAAAGAATTACGGCGATGACGCGCAAAGCGAAATTAACCTTTCCGTAGACGGCGCGCGCGACATAAACAACAATGCCGTGTTTGAATCAATCCTTGAAAACAATGCGGGTGACGAAGAAGATGAATACTATGAAGAAGCTAAAAATATCGTAATACGAGCCGGTAAAGCATCTACATCGTATCTTCAAAGAAAACTTCGTATCGGATATTCGCGCGCGGCGCGCCTTATGGACATACTTGAAGAAAAAAGCGTAATTGGACCCGCTGACGGCGCGAAAACAAGAAAAATTCTTGAAAAAAATCCCGATAAAAATGAATATACCACCGATGAGAAAATTGCCGATGAACAGCAGAAAATATAAATTTCAAATTTAATCTAATAATGAAAAATCCAAAAAAGATTCTGCTATCAGGTATTTTAATATTTTTCGCAATTACAATATTCGGATATATTATATTTCAAGCAAGAAATATAATAATAGGTCCGATAATAAAAATAAAAACGCCGATAAACGGCTCTCATCTGAGAGAATCTTTAATTGAAATAAAAGGTATTGCGAAAAATATATCTTATATAAGTATGAATGATAAACAAATATTTACGGATGATAATGGCGTATTTAGCGAAAAATTGCTCCTATCCCGCGGATATAATATAATAATGATTAAAGCGGTTGACAGATTTGGTAGAGAAATTCAAAAAAAATTGGAACTTATTTATTAAAAGTAATTTAAACGCAAATTATGGCAAAAACAAAAATACCACCAAAAAAGAGCGGTTCAAGTATTGATGATACGATTAAAGAAATTAAGACAAAGTTTGGCGAAGAATCCATAATGAAACTCGGGGAAACACCAAGAGTAAATGTTGACGCTATTCCGACCGGCTCAATTGGTCTTGATTGGGCGCTTGGTATCGGAGGGTTTCCGCGTGGAAGAATAATTGAAATATTCGGACCAGAATCATCGGGAAAAACAACACTCGCTCTTCATGCGATAGCCGAAGCGCAGAAAAAAGGCGGTATATGCGCGTTTATTGACGCAGAGCATGCGATGGACCCGGAATACGCAAAGAAGTTGGGCATAAAGACAGAAGAGCTTCTTATTTCCCAACCGGACACAGGAGAACAGGCGCTTGAAATTACAGAGTCGCTTGTTCGCTCGGGGAAAATTGATGTTATTGTAATTGACTCTGTCGCGGCATTGACTCCGAAAGACGAAATAGAAGGCGATATGGGGGCGCACCATGTGGGAAAGCAGGCGCGATTGATGTCGCAAGCGCTTCGCAAATTAACCGCAATAGTCGCGAAATCAAAGACAATTATTATATTTATAAACCAGATAAGAATGCAGATAGGCGTGATGTTTGGAAATCCGGAAACTACGACAGGAGGCAAAGCGCTTAAATTTTACACTTCTGTGCGATTGGACATAAGAAGAATCGCCCAGATTAAAAAAGGAGATGAGGTGATGGGTGGCCGTGTGAGAGTAAGAGTGGTAAAGAATAAAGTTGCCGCTCCTTTCAAAGTAACGGAGTTTGACCTTATGTATAATGAAGGAATTTCCCGCGAAGGAGAACTTTTGGCGCTTGGTGAAAAATATGAGATAGTTCAGAAGTCGGGAGCGTCATACAGCGCCGGAGAGGAAAAACTTGGCAGAGGATACGACGCGGCTCGGCAATATCTGAAAGAAAATAAAAAAACCGCGGAACAAATACTCAAAGAAATCCGTAAAAAACTTTCCGCTTAGCGGACTTTCCGCATTGAACCGCGTATTTCACGCGCAAAAATACTCTTTATTGCATCTCTCATCGTCCATACAATAAGAGCCGCTAAACCAAATACTATAAACTGCACGGCAAGCTCCGTATTTATTATAGAATAGGACATAAAATTATAAAGTCCCGCCACATTGCTCCACTTCGGCATATTATCAGCCACAGCGGCAATATTTACAAATACTTTTACGCCATATAAAAGCGCCGCTCCAATGTATATCTTAAATGCAATGTTGCTGAAAATTTTACGAAGAATATATATTGCGTAAATTCTTCTCATTATTCTTTTTTTTAAAACATTATCCATATGTTTTTTTTATCTTATATTTTTTAAATTTCGCAATTTACGGTATATTGCCATATTCAATTTATTAGACGGCCTATATCTTAATTGCAGATTACCGCATTGATTTTTCTAAATTCTTTTTTGGCGCGATGAACTCTTGTTTTTATGGCGCCAATTGATACTCCTTCTATTTTAGCAATTTCCTCCTGCGGTCTGCCTTCAATAAAATGCAGACGCAAAACTTTGCTTAAATGTTCCGGCATTTTTGACAGGACGGAAATAATATAATTTTTTAATTCCTTCTTTTCAAACTGCTTCGTATTCGTATCAGCCATAACTTCATACCACTCGGGGTCCGGATTAAACACCGAGTTGCGGTGTTTTTTTATTTTTTGATATCTCGTAAAAGAAGTGTTGAGCAGTATTTTATATCCCCAAGAACTAAAAGATGCTCCTTCTTGAACCCGAAAACGTTCTGCGTTTGCGTAAATTTTCGCAAATGTTTCTTGCACGACATCTTCAGCGTCTTCTCTATTGTGAAGCACAGATTCCGCTTTTCTTATAAAAGCATTCTGATATCTGTCCAGTAGAATGCCAAAAAGGTATGGCTGTCGCGCCGATAAAAATAAGATTTCTTCGTCGCTTTTTTCCATATTGAAATTGTTCCGTAATTTATCTTCTTTCATTATAAATGTATTATATCGACCTTCTTAACTTTTACAACGAGTAAAATTATAAAAAAGTTTCAATCTCATTAGTAATCTTGAATTAAAATTTAACCTGTAATTCAAAGTGTAATGTA
>MFAC01000032.1:0-220 GCA_001774455.1 Candidatus Campbellbacteria bacterium RIFCSPLOWO2_02_35_12 | reverse complement strand
GGTCCTCTATTCGCAAAACCTCTTTATCTTCTAAATGTTTTTGCTCAAACAGACCGTAAATTTTTGCATTTCGTAATTCAAGAATAATACCAAGATTAATATCAAGGTTAAACCTCGCTGTTTTTGGAACCTCAGTATTTTTGCTTCATATACTGCGAGCGCGCTTGCTCTCATAAGGCATCCATATTACAGCAGGTATAGCAAAAAATCAATAGATTTC
>MFAC01000031.1 GCA_001774455.1 Candidatus Campbellbacteria bacterium RIFCSPLOWO2_02_35_12 | reverse complement strand
ACCAACACCACCAACACCACCACCGAATAAGACAAATTAGACAAATTAACCAATAAGACCAATATGACAAATATAACAAATTTAATTCCTCCGCATGGAGGATATAGAAAACTGCTTTCATATCAATCTGCCACCATGGTTTATGACTTCACGGTAGAATTTTGTAAGTGGTATGTGGAAAATTGGACCGATAAGACAAATAAGACCGATGAGACCAATAGAACATATAAGACCGATAAGACAAAACGGCCGCCACGGCGGCAGTATTGGTCACGAATGAGCGACCAGATGATTCAGGCGGCTCGCTCCGGACGACAAAACATCGCAGAGGGCTCTCAAGCGTCAGGCACTTCCAAAAAGACCGAGCTAAAACTTGTCGGCGTAGCGCGCGCAAGTCAAGCCGAGCTTTTGGAGGACTACGAAGATTTTTTGCGCCAAAAGGGCTTGAAACTTTGGAGCAAAATTGAGCCACGAGCAAAAGTGGCGCGCGAGCTGGCTTATAAGTCCAATAGGACATATGAGACTTACAAGTCTTATATGTCCGATCCGGAGGATGCCGCCAACTGCGCAATCTGTCTCATAAATCAGACAAATTATCTTCTTGACAGACAGCTTACCGCGCTTGAAAAAAGTTTTTTGGAAGAAGGAGGTTTTACGGAGAAACTTTATAAAAGTCGTTCAGAACAAAGAAAAAAGCAAGCCGGAAATTGGTAATTAGTCGGATAACTATTTTCCAAGGACAGTCCTTGGATGACACAGTCCTTGGATGACACATATTGTTGAAATTTTAGAGCTTTCACAAAAAATAATATGTTGTTATAATAAATAATTACGGAAGTTATTCTTCCGAAAGTGTTATAATTTAACTATGACCATCAGCAATTTTATCAAAGAAAGACCATATCTCGTCTGGGGTACGAGAAATTACGATAATCTTTCAGAAGAAGCTATTGTTGAGAATGTTCTGAATTACGGCGACATTGACGATGTTAAAGAAATGTTTTCAATTTTAGGAGTTAAAAAATCCGCTATTATTTTCAAAAAACAAATAAGTCAAAAAAGAAATAATTATCGTCCAAAAATAAAAAATTATTTCAACCTTTATTTCAAAAAGTATGCATAAAGAAATTTTGACGGAACAACAAACCAAACTTTTGCCGTTAATCGGAAAATTTTCCAAAGATTTTGGACTTGTCGGCGGAACAGCCATATCCTTGCACACAGGACACAGGGAATCAATAGACTTTGATTTGTTTACGGTTAATGAATTTAACCTTGAAAAAATAAAAAGAAAAATAACAGATGATTTTAATATTGAGAAAATATTTGTAAGCGAAGAGGACGAATATACCCTTTTAGTAAATGGGGTAAAAATTACTTTTTTGCATTACCCGTTTAATATAGAATTTAAAAATAATCTGGATAATGTGATAAAAGTAGCCGACCTTTTGACATTGGCCGCGATGAAGGCTTACGCTCTGGGGAGAAGAGCCAAATGGAAAGATTATGTTGATATGTATTTTATTTTTAAAAATTTCCATTCAATTATGGAAGTTGCCGAAAAAGCCATAAAGATTTTTTCTGTGGAATTTAATGAGAAGATATTCAGGTCGCAACTTGCTTATTTTGAAGATATTGATTATACGGAAAAAGTTATTTATCGCAAAGAATTTGAAGTTGACGATGATGTCATTAAAAAAAGTTTAATTGATTTTAGTCTAAATTTTTAATTAAATTTACCAATGTCAAGGTCTCGCCTTGACATTGGTAGTTTCAGGAAGGCGCGACATCGGATGTCGCACCTGTATTTTCCAAGGACAGTCCTTGGATGACAGTATTTTCCAAGGACAGTCCTTGGATGACACATCATATTGTTGAAATTTTAGAGCTTTCACAAAAAATAATATGTTGTTATAATATTTGTATGAAAAAAATAAGAATCGCAATTAACGGTTTGGGAAGAATAGGGCGCGCTTTTTTGCGTTTGGCAAAAGATACTCCAGAGCTTGAGCTCGTCGCTGTCAATGATATAGGAGATATTGAAAATATTGCGTATCTGCTTAAATACGATAGCGTTTACGGAAAAAACCGTTTTGATGTATCGGCTACCGTCATCGGCGCGGATGGAAATTCATCAATTATTTTTGACGGAAAGAAAATAAAGTTTTTAAGCGAGCGAGAACCATCAAATTTGCCGTGGAAAAATTTAGATATTGATATCGTAGTGGAATCAACGGGAGTTTTTTCAAGTTATGAGAAATCAAAAGCGCATTTAGACGCAGGCGCGAAAAGAGTCGTCATCACGGCGCCCGTAAAAGATTCTCCTCCGCGTGGAATTTCAGGCGAGACTATTCTTATGGGAGTAAATGAAGACAAACTTAAGATATGCGACATAAGTTCAAACGGTTCTTGCACAACAAATGCCGAAAGCCCCATACTTGCAATTCTTAATGAGAAAATTGGTATTGAAAAAGCGCTTCTAAATACTATTCATAGTTATACGGCGACACAGAGTATTATTGACGCGCTAAATAAAAGCGATGTTCGCCGCGGCAGAGCCGCGGCGATAAATATTGTTCCTTCCACAACAGGCGCGGCGAGCGCGACGATAAAAGCAATGCCTGAACTTGAAGGAAAATTTGATGGCATTGCTTTACGGGTACCTGTTATTTCTGGCTCAATAGCGGACATTACTTTTATCACAAAAAAGAACACAAATATTGACGAAGTAAACGGAGCGCTTATTGATGCGGCAAATGAGGAAAGGTGGAAAGGCATTTTTACGACAACAAAAGAACCACTCGTATCATCTGACATTATAGGAAATACATACGGAGCTATTGCCGACCTTTCTTTTACAAAAGTAGTTGGCGGAAATTTAGTAAAAGTTTTATCGTGGTATGACAATGAAGTCGGATATGCCAATACACTTGTCAAACATATTATTTTAAGCGGTAAATATATAAAGTGATAAATATGAAAATTTTATTTGCGGCAGACCATGCCGGATTTAAACTCAAAGAAAAACTTATTCCGTTCGTAAAGTCGCTCGGATATGAAGTTGAAGATTACGGAGCGTATGAATATGACGAGAACGATGATTATCCGGATTCAATATCAAAAGCTGCAAGCAAAGTGTCAAAAAATTTCAACGAGGTGAGAGCAATAATTTTAGGCGGCTCAGGGCAAGGCGAGGCGATTGTCGCCAATAGGTATCCAAATGCAAGAGCTATAGTTTTTAATGGGCAATGTGAGCATAATGGAAGAATGAAAATACCGAATGAGATTAAAATTTCTCGCGAGCACAATGACGCGAATATGCTTTCACTCGGCGCGCGTTTTTTAGATGAAGAGACCGCCAAAAAAGCCGTGAAGCTTTGGCTTGAGACAAAATTTATAGGGGAAGAAAGACATAAACGTAGGATTGCGAAAATAGAAGAAATTACTAAACAAATAAGACCTATGTAATCGAGATAAGACAGATAAGACAGATAGGACAAATGGGACCAATAAGACCAATAGAGCTAATAATAAATTATGGAAATTATACCGGCTATAATGCCAAAAAATTTAGATGATTTGAACAAAAAATATTCTCAAGTCAAAGGATTGGCGAATATTGTCCAGATTGATGTGATGGATGGGAAATTTGTTTCATCTATAAGTTGGCCTTATATTGAGGATGATGGTAAGCCGCTCCCTATTGATTTTGATTTTGAAGCGGATTTAATGGTTTTAAATCCTGAGATCGTTGTTGGAAATTGGATAAAAGCGGGCGCGAAGAGAGTAATAGCGCATATTGAAAGCATTGACAGCGCCAAAAATTTTGAAAAAATTTTTGGCGCTGTTTCAGATAGAGCAAAACTCGGGATAGCGTTAAATACGACTACATCAAACGATGCCATTTATCCTATCGTGGACAAAATTGATTTCGCGCAATTTATGGGAATTGAGAAAATCGGTTTTCAGGGGCAGCTATTTGACGAGCGCGTGCTCGGCAAGATTGCCGATTTGCGCGAGAGATTTCCAAAAGTTATAATAAGCGTTGACGGAGGAGTAAATATGAAAAACGCGCCACGATTGATAAAAACCGGCGCGAATCGGCTTGTGTCCGGTTCAGCGATTTTTGAAAGCGATAATATTAAAGACGCGATTGAGAAATTAAAAAATTATTAAAAAACAAAATAAAAAATAGAAATGTCAGATATTCACGAAGAAAAAATAAAAGAGCTTGAAGAAAAAGCAAATGAAATAAGACAGACGGTTATAAAAATGCTCACAGAAGCCGGCTCGGGACATACAGCAGGGTCGCTTGGAATGGCGGACATTTTCATGGCTTTTTATTTTCATATTTTAAACCACAATCCGAAAAATCCCGATTGGGAAGAGCGAGACCGACTTATTCTCTCAAACGGCCATATCGCGCCTATTCTTTATGCCACTATGGCGCATGCCGGATATTTTCCATTGAAAGAGACAATGACGCTTCGTAAATTCGGAGCGCGCCTGCAGGGACATCCGGAGCGTGAGAGATTGCCGGGAATTGAAACGACATCGGGCCCGCTCGGTTCCGGACTTTCGCAGGCGGCGGGTATTGCGTATGGCGCGCGGATGGATGATAAAAAGTTCAGAACTTACTGCTTGATGTCAGATGGCGAGCAGGATGCCGGAAATATTTGGGAAGGAGTGATGTTTGTCGGTAAAAATAAACTTTCAAATTTAACCGCTATTATAGACCGTAATAATATTCAGATAAACGGTATGACGGAAGATGTTATGCCGCTTGAGCCACTAAAAGAAAAGTATGAAGCGTTTAATTGGCATATTATGGAAGTTGACGGACATAATATTAAAGAATTTATTGACGCAATTGATATGGCAAAAGCGATTTATGAAAAACCTACTGTTATAATAGCGCGCACTATTCCGGGTAAAGGAATAAAAGAAATTGAATTTGATTATAAATGGCATGGGAAACCACCAAGCAAAGAAGAAGCAAAAAAATTTTTAAATGAATTAAGAACGCTTGGCGGGAAAATTGAAAGCGAACATCAATAATATCTATGAATTACGAAATGCAAAAATTAGGTCCTCGGGTTGCAAAACCTCTTTATCTTCTAAATGTTTTTGCTCAAATAGACCGTAAACTTTTGCATTTCGTAATTTAAGAACAATATGATAAATAAAGACGCAAAATTAGTTAAAAATATTTTTGAAAAAGATTCTCTTGAGCAAGAGCCGACTCGCGACGGCTTCGGCAGAGGGCTCGTTGAAGCAGGCGAGAAGGACAAGAAAGTTGTGGCTCTTTGCGCGGATTTATCCGAATCAACAAGGATTGAATGGTTTCAAAAAAAATTTCCAGAGCGTTATATTGAAATAGGCGTTGCCGAGCAAAACTTAGCGACAGTTGCGTCAGGTCTGGCTATTTATGGGAAAATTCCTTTTATCGCTTCATACGCGACATTTTCTCCGGGGCGAAACAATGAGCAGATAAGAACGACTATTTCGCTTAATAATGCGCCTGTTAAAATTGTCGGCTCGCACGCAGGTGTTTCTGTTGGTCCGGATGGAGCTACGCATCAGGCGCTTGAAGATATCGCGCTTATGCGTGTTTTGCCAAATATGACCGTGTTAGCGCCTTGCGATGCCGAAGAGGCGCGCAAGGCGACATTTGAGGCGGCTTTTACAAGAACGCCTGTTTATATTCGTTTAGCGAGAGATAAAAGTCCTTTATTTACGACAGCCGATACTCCGTTTGAAATTGGAAAAGCGGAAATCTTTTGGGACTCGGAAAAGCCGCAAGCCGTAATAATCGCGTGCGGAAATCTTGTTCATAATGCGCTTTTTGCCGCAAAAGAGCTTTCCGATGACGGAGTTGAGGTATTAGTGCTTAATAATCACACCATAAAGCCGATGGATACAAAAACAATTTTGGATGCGGTAAAACGCGCGGGTGCCGTTGTAACTATTGAAGAGCATCAAATCGCAGGCGGTATGGGTTCTGCCGTTGCCGAAATCCTTGCGCAAGAGCATCCCGCCCCGATTGAATTTATAGGCGTTCATAACCAGTTCGGACAATCTGGTAAGTCAAATGAACTGATTGAACATTACGGAATGGGAGTTAATTCAATAAAAGAGGCAGTAAGGAAAGTCGTAAGAAGAAAAGTTATATAGTGGACCTATAAGACAGACAAAACTAATAGGACAGATAAGACGCATAGGACGGATGAGACTAATGGGACACAGATTGGACGGATAAGACCACCAATAAGACCAATAAGACCAATAAGGTTTATTTAAATTTTTGTCAGTTTGTAATTTTTTGGAGCCGCGGAAAGATATTTTTCAAGTTTTTCTCTTGTCAGAAGTCCTTCCCGCGCACCGATGTGTTGGACAACAGACATTGAATTTACAGGCCCCATTAAGAGCGCTTCGGGAAGAGTTTTTCCGAGAGCAAGCGCCGAAGTAATAGTCGCTGAAAAAGAATCTCCTGCGCCTGTTCTGTCAATTGGTGGAGCGGAGTCGGGATACATAGGTATTTGCCACATTTCTTTTCCATCATAAGCGTAAGCGCCTTTTGGTCCGTCTGTTATTACTACAATTTTTGGTCCAAGCGCGCGCATAATTTCTAATAATTTTTTAAGAGATTTTTCATCTGTTTTTAATATTTTTTGTGCTTCTTGTTTATTGCAAAAGAATAATTTACAAACTTCATAGATGTCTTTTAATTTTTCAGAGCCAAGACGAATTTGAAATGTGCCGGGCTGGAACGCTAAATTTATTTCAGGGTGGTCTTTTACATATTTTGTTATTTTGTGATGATATTGAAGCGAATTTTCTCCAAGAGATGACAGATAAATCCACTTTGGTTTTCCTACATTCGGCAGTTCATAATCATATTTATAATGTTTAACCAAGATAGTTCTTTCTTCTTCATACCACAGCACATAATGATAATTGCTTTTTTTACCGGTATGGATTTTTATAAAATTTGCGCTCACACCTTCTTTATCAAGCGTCTCAATTATTTTTTTTCCATTATAATCATCTCCCAGATTTGTAACAAGCGCCGATTTAAGCCCTAAGCGACGCGCGCAGACGGAAGCATTCGGGCTGTTTCCAACAGCCGAAACTTCTGTGACAGAATCATATTCAATTTTATCGCCGAAACTCAGACAAAGATTTGATTTTCTGCCACCATCGTCTTTCTTTACCACCGCGTCATCGCCTGATAGGCGAATGAATGCGTCCGTGGTGATGTCGCCTATAGCCACAAAGTCAAAATTATTTTGAAAAGACATAATACTTTCATTTTAGCAAGTTATGATTTTTTACGAAACATTGACAAAAGGCCTTAAAAATGCTAATCTAAAATTAGATTTAATTTTTTGACATTTAGAAAGGAGGTAAAATGAAAGGAATATTTAAAACAGGGCAAGAAATTGAAAAAATAATGAACAAATTCATTGAAGAAAATAGGCAAATTTGTTGGGAGTCAGCATTTATGAAGGACGACGAGTATTGCATCGGAGAAAAAAATGTAAAAAAACTCGTCACAATAATTTATAATAAATTTTTATACAGGAAAGATGAATTTATTCCGATTCAGTGAGAGAGATTAATCTGCTGAAAAGCGGAATATAACATGAGGGTTCTATCACAGAATCCTCATTTTTTTAAAAAATCATTTAAAAAAAATGTCGTCAAATTAGAAAATTTTTTAATCATTTTTTATTAAAAAATTTACTAAAATTGTCAAATATCATACCGAAGTTGTTCAAATTTTTGGGGACTGGCCGTCGCCGCGGCAGGTCCCAATGGTAAGGTCTCACCTTGACATTGGAACAGGGACGGATAAGACCAATAAGACAGATAGGACGGATGGGACAGATAAGATACAGAGGACAGATTGGACAGACAGGACGGACGAGACCGATAAGACGGATAGGATGGATAAGACCAATAAGACAGATAGGACGGATGGGACGGATAAAACCAATAAAACCAATAAAACCAATAAAACCAATAAAACCAATAAAACCAATAAAACCAATAATTATGGAAGATGTTTTGAAAGTGTTATAATTAAATGTATGAAGACACTTAGAGAAATTATCAATGAAGCGGATTCCGAAAAGACAGCGATTGGACATTTTAATATTTCCGACACAGAAATGCTGAAGGGTGTTTTTGTCGCGGCGCGCAATCTTAATAAGCCGATAATAATAGGTGTATCAGAAGGAGAGAGAGATTTTATAGGCATTCATCAAATAGCCGCTTTTATAAAAAGTTTGCGAGAAGAATATAATTTTCCGATTTTTTTAAATGCCGACCATACTTATTCATTTGAAAGAGTAAAAGAGGCGATTGACGCCGGATATGACGCAGTTATTTTTGATGGAGCGAAATTGCCATTTGAAGAAAATTTGGAAATTACAAAAAAATGCGTTGAATACGCAAAAAGTGTCAGTCCTAATATTTTAGTAGAAGGGGAACTTGGCTATATAGGAAAGTCGTCAAAACTTTTAGATGAGATACCCGAAGATGTGGAAATTACAGATGAACATCTTACTATGGCTGAGGAAATAGAACAATTTGTAAAAAAGACAGGCATTGACCTTATTGCTCCGGCGGTTGGAAATTTGCACGGAATGTTAAAGCATATGAAAAATCCAAATCTAAATATAAAAAGAATTAAAGAATTAAGAGAAGCGAGCGGAGTACCGATGGTTTTGCACGGAGGGTCGGGCGTATCGGATGATGATTTTGTAAAAGCGATTGACGCAGGAATATCTGTCATTCATATAAGTACTGAAATTCGCGCAGTATACAAAAACGGCATCAAGACCGCTCTTCAAGAAGATACGGATGAAATTGCTCCTTACAGATATATGAAAGATGCCGTGCATAATGTGGAAAAAATCGTTAAACAGAGGTTAATGTTATTTAATAAAACATAAAATAAGAGATATTGTTTCAAGTTTTAAGCTCTGCCGCGAAGCGGCATTATCCAAATAATATGGCAAAAATATTTATAACAAGAAAAATTCCCGATACAGGAATAAAACTCTTAAAAGACGCGCGATACGAAGTTGATATAAGTGAGAAAGACGGAGTACTTACAAAAGAAGAACTTATAAAAGCGCTCAGCGCGAAAAAATATAAAGCGGTAATTTGTTTGCTTACAGATATTATTGACGCAGATGTATATGATGCCGCGCCGAGTATAAAGATTTTCGCAAATTACGCGGTTGGTTTTAACAATATTGATGTGGATGAAGCGAAACGGCGAGGAATTACCGTTACAAATACTCCAGGTGTGCTTACCGAAACGGTTGCGGAACACACTGTCGCTATGATACTTGCCGCGACTATGCGGATCGCCGAAGGAGACAGGTTTACGCGCGCGGGAAAATATGACGGCTGGGCGCCGATGCTTTTACTCGGTATGAATTTAAAAGGAAAAATTCTTGGGATTATCGGAGCGGGAAGAATTGGCTCTGTCGTCGCAAGTATTATGTCGGCGGGTTTCGGAATGAATATAATTTATTTTGATATTAAAAAAAATAAAGAATTTGAAAAAGAAACAAATGCAGGATTTCGCGAGAGCATTGAAGATGTTTTAAGAGAAGCAGATATTGTAACGCTTCATATTCCACTTTTTGATTCAACAAAGCATTTAATCAATAAAGAAAGATTAAAGATGATGAAGAGGGCGGCGTATCTTATAAATTCCTCGCGCGGTGAGGTGATTGATGAGAGCGCGCTTGTTGACGCTCTTTATAAAAAACAAATAGCGGGAGCCGCTCTTGATGTGTTTGAAAATGAGCCGAGTCTTGCCAAAGGGCTTGCGGACCTTGAAAATGTCGTGCTTACTCCGCATATTGCGTCTGCCACAACAGAGACAAGAAACAAAATGTCGGAAATTGCTGCTTTGAATATCACGGCGTTTCTTAATGGAAATATATCTCCAAACGCGGTATAAATTTAGAAAGTTCTATGAATTATGAAATGCAAAAATTTAGGTCCTCGGGTCGCAAAACCCCTTTATCTTCTAAATGTTTTGCTCAAATAGACCGTAAATTTTTGCATTTCGTAATTCAAGAGAAAGTTAAAAAGTCAGAAAGTTATAAAGTTGAAATCCGCCATCACGATTGAAATTTGATTTTTTGACGCAAACTGATATACTGTTTTGCATTATGTTAGAGTTAAAAATAAAGAAAAGAAAAGTCTCAGAAAATCTTAAAAAACTTCGCAAAAACGGCATATTACCCGCTGTGTTTTATGGCAAGAAAGAGAAGGCGGAGCCAATATCGTTACAAGCGAGAGATTTTAAGAAAATTTGGAAGAAAGCAGGAGAGTCCACGGTTATAACTCTTTCAGGAGTCGGAGATTCAAAAGAGGCGCTTATTCATAGTATTGATTTTGACCCGGTGTCAGACATTCCTCTGCATATTGATTTTTATATCATTGAAGTCGGCGCGAAAGTACAAGTCAATGTGCCACTTGAATTTACAGGTGAATCGCGGGCTATTAAAGAACTTGGAGGAAATCTTGTTAAGGTTCTTCATAATATTGAGATTAAAGTTTCAGCAAAAGACCTGCCGCAGCATATTGAAGTTGACATATCGGGACTCATTGATTTTACCTGTAAGGTTATGGCCAAAGATATTAAACTTCCAAAAAGCGCGGAACTTGTAACAAAAAGTGATGAAGTAATAGCTCTTGTCGCGAAAGTATCCGAAGAAAAAGAAGAAGAAATTGAGACACCCAATCTTGATTCTATTGAGGTAGAGAAAAAGGGCAAGAAAGAGGACGATGAAAAAGAAAGTGAAGCAATAAAGGATAATAAAAAAGAGAAATAAAATAAAAATTAAATAAAATAATTTATTTATAATACTATGAATTATAAAATGCAAAAATTTAAGTCCTTGAATCGCAAAACCTCTTTATCTTCTAAATGTTTTT
>MFAC01000030.1 GCA_001774455.1 Candidatus Campbellbacteria bacterium RIFCSPLOWO2_02_35_12 | reverse complement strand
CGGATTTTTATATTATTATTAAAATTGATATAATAAAGTTATATGGATTTTGAATTTAAGAATCATAAATCACTTATTTTTATTTGCCTGATTATATTTCCGATTATATTTTTTGTGATACTTTATACGCAGATTACATACGCTCAAAGCAGTATTGAAGTCCGCCGCGCTCAGCTTGAAAACAATCTTGAAATAATTGAAGAGGAAATAGAAACTCAGCAAACATTGCTTCAAGACAAACAAAGAGAAAGAGTTTCATTTGAACGCGATGTGGCAATACTTGAAGCGCAAATAGAAAAAACTAAACTTTCCATAAAAGCGCGCGATATTTCCATAGCTAAACTCAATCAGGATATAAATAAAAAAGAAAAGGCGATAGATACGCTCAATAAAAAGTTGGAAAAAGAGAAAGAATCTCTGGGACAGCTTATAAGAAAAACAAATAAAATTGATAATGTTTCTTTGGCTGAAATAATGCTCGGAAATCAAAATCTTTCGGACTTCTTTGAAGATATTGATACATTTAATTCAATAAAGACCGCTTTAAATAAATCTTTTGAAGAAATAGAAGGAACGAAAACAAGCACCGAATCGCAGAAACGCTTGTTTCAAGATAAACAATCTGAAGAAATGGAGCTTCGCGATATTCAAAGATTGCAAAAAAATAAAATAGAAAAACAAGAAAAAGAAAAACAAATTATAATAGAAGCAACAAAAGGGATTGAAGCCGAATATCAAAAACTTATAAAAGCGAAAGAAAAAAACGCGGCACAAATCAGAAGCGAATTATTCGCGCTCCGCGGTTCCGCCGCCATACCGTTTGAGCAGGCACTTGAACTTGCGAATATCGCGTCCAAAAAAACAGGCGTAAGGTCGGCTTTTATATTGGGAGTCATAGCGGAAGAATCTAATCTCGGTGAAAATATAGGCACGGGAAATTGGAAAGAAGACCTTTATCAATGTTATAAGAGTATTGGTTATATCACAAGCGCTGAAAAGCAAAAGGCGGCATTTTTGAAGATAACTTCCGATCTCGGACTTAATCCGGATATTCTGCCGGTCTCAAAAAAACCGTGGTATGGATGTGGCGGAGCGATGGGTCCGGCTCAGTTTATGCCGACAACATGGGCTCTTTATACAGACAGAATTGCAAAAGCTGTCGGCCATAATCCGCCAAACCCTTGGAATCCGAGTGATGCTTTTATGGCAGCCGCCATTCTTTTGATGGACAACGGCGCTGATAAAGGCACTCAATATGCTGAACGGCTTGCCGCTTTGCGATATCTTGCCGGCTGGAAAAACGCGGAAAAACCCTCATATTCATTTTATGGAGATGATGTTATGGAATTAGCCGCGAAATATCAAAAACTTATAGATATCTTGCAAGGAGATTAAATATTGTTAGACATTGTTGGACATCCGATGTTTAACATTATTGCAAAGAAGGCGGGTGATATGTTATAGTTGTTTTCATGAAAAAAGAAATACATCCTAAATATTATAAAAACGCCAATGTAACTTGTTCCTGTGGCAATTCTTTTGAAGTCGGTTCTACCACCGAGAAAATAGAAGTGGAAGTATGTAGCGCCTGCCATCCATTTTATACTGGTTCAGAAAAAATTATTGATACCGCGGGTCGTGTTGAAAAATTCAAAACACGAATGGCAAAAGCGAAAAAAATCGCCAAATAAATTTTTTAAGAATAAATATTTTTCACACTTGCTCACACATATGTTATACTTTGGCTTTTGTTCTGCTATATAATGCTTTCTCATCAACACAGCGTTAATGAGAAGAATATGTATGCTATGTATGTATGTTTCAAAAGCAGAACAAAAGCATAACAGGTGTCGGGGTTCGCCCAAAGACCCCCTCGGATATTGTTGTGTTCTCGCGATATTTTTGTTAGTGATTATAAATACTAATCAAAAAATTATTATTTCAGATTATATTAAAGAAGAAAGCATAATAAAAGTAATATCAAAATAGATATTGGGATTTGTTCACATAATTTCTAAACGGAGGAGGGTCTGACCCTCCTTTGCCTTACTCATAATATAATACGGTCTAATCATTATGGAAAATCAAGAAAAATATAAAAACAATCCTAAAACAACATATCTTGCCGCTGAATACGAACAACTCTCAAAAGAAGAAGAGAGGGTTTTTGAGATGACAAAAGACAAAGAGATGAAAGAACTTGCCGAAGAAGAATTGCAAAATATAAAAGAGCGGAAAAACGAAATAATGAAAGAAATTGAAAAAATAACCTTTATTGAAGAAGAAGAAGAGAAGTTTCCAAATCAGCTTATTCTTGAAATCAGAGCTGGCGCGGGTGGCGACGAAGCATCTCTTTTCGCTCAGAACATTGCTTTAATGTATGAGAAATACGCAGAGAAAAACGGATGGCGGTTTAAGCTCGTTAATAAATCAGAAAATGCCGCTCGCGGATACAAAGAAGCGTCTTTTGAAATAAGAGGAAGGGATTGCTATAAAAAATTTCGTTATGAGACCGGAGTTCACAGAATTCAAAGGATACCGACGACGGAAAAATTAGGAAGAGTGCATACATCAACCGCTTCAGTTGCAATCCTTCCAATACGAGAAAAGACAAAATTTAAAATTGATATGGCTGATATTGAAATGGAATTTTCGCGTTCGGGCGGAGCCGGCGGGCAGAATGTGAATAAAGTTGAAACAGCGGTACGGCTTATTCATAAACCGACAGGTATTGATGTGAGAAGCACATCAGAGAGAAGTCAGCAGAAAAACAGAGAAAAGGCATTGCAAATACTTCAAGCTAAATTGGAAATTATAAAAAACGAAGAAGAAGCGAAAAAACTTTCATCTGACAGAAAAGAGCAGATAGGGACAGGCAATAGGTCTGAAAAAATTAGGACATATAATATCTTGCAGGATAGAGTTACAGACCATCGTCTTAAAAAATCGTGGCATAATATTGGTAGTATTTTAGGAGGAAATATTGATGACATTTTGGCGGCATTTGAGTAAATAAATTTACTCGGAAATGTTACCCTCTAAGTAGCAAAATAAGACCAATAAGACCAATAAGACCAATAAGACCAATAAGACCAATAAGACCAATAAGACCAATAAGACCAATAAGACCCATAAGACCAATAAGACCAATAAGACCAATAAGACCCATAAGACCAATAAGACCCATAAGACCAATAAGACCAATAAGACCAATAAGACCAATAAGACCAATAAGACCAATAAGACCAATAAGACCAATAAGACCAATAAGACCAATAAGACCCATAAGACCAATAAGACCAATAAGACCAATAAGACCCATAAGACCAATAAGACCCATAAGACCAATAAGACCAATAAGACCAATAAGACCAATAAGACCCATAGGACAAATACAAACCACATGGGTTTTTGACCTATATAGAAAAAAGATTGCAAAAATATATATAATTTGATATTATTTTAATTATTATATGGAAACAAAAGAGGTGGGGAAAAACGAAGAACTTAAAGAAAATACGGGAAATATAGACCGTATGTTTGCTGTCGGAGCGCATTACGGATATTCCAAGTCGCGCAGGCATCCGTCCGTAAGTTCTTATATTTTCGGAGTTAAAAATCGGGTAGAAATAATCAATCTTGAAAAAACGGATGACCTTTTGGTGAATGCTTTGGAATTTGTAAAAAAACTCGGAAGTGAAAATAAAAAAATATTATTTATCGGCAGTAAAAACGAGGCAAAAAATATAATAAATGAAATTGCCGAATCAATAAATATGCCGTATGTTACGAACAGATGGATTGGAGGAACACTCACAAATTTTTCTGAAATCAAGAAAAGAATAAACAGAATGGAAGACCTTTCTTCAAAAAGCGAAAAAGGAGAACTTGCGGATAAATACACAAAAAAAGAGCAGGTAATGTTTAACAGAGAAATAGAAAGATTAAAAAATAATTTTTATGGCATTCGTTCTTTAACTGAAGCGCCGAGTGTTTTGTTTATCGTAGACACAAAAAAAGAAGATACAGCCGTAAGAGAAGCAAAACAGCTCGGCTTTTCAATTATCGGACTTGTGAATTCCGACACCAATATAACAGGAATTGATTATCCGATTGTTGCGAATGATGCGACAAGAGCGAGTATTAAATTTTTTGTTAATGAAATCGCGGAAGCTTATAAAAAAGGGATGAAAGAAGGAGTAAAAAGAAATAATGAATAATAAATTTTAATTTATTAATTACGAAATACAAAAATTTAGGTCCTCGGGCCACAAAAATTTTTTATTTTCTAAATGTTTTTGCTCAAATAGACCGTAAATTTTTGTATTTCGTAATTCAAAATTACTAAAATAAACAAACCGCAAAAAGATTTTATTTAGCGCGTCTTTGATTTAATGATTATTGATTTAATATGATAACAACAGAACAAGTAAAAAAACTTCGTGATAAAACTGGGATTTCCATAATGCAGTGTAAAAAAGCGCTGGAAGAAGCGGACGGCAATATGGAAAAAGCGAAAATAATTTTGCGGAAAAAAAGCGGTATTATAGCGGATAAAAAAACCAGCCGTGAGCTAAAAGCAGGCGCAGTGAACGCTTATATACACAATTCCGGAGATATCGCGGCAATAGTGCTTCTTTCAAGCGAAACAGATTTTGTCGCAAAGAATGAAGAATTTGTTAAACTTGCTTATGATATCGCTATGCATATCGCGGCTATGAACCCTTCATTTATCAAGAAAGAAGATATTACGGAAGATGAAATCAATAATGCGAAAGAAGTTTTTACGAAAGAGACAAAAGACAAACCCAAAGAGATGAAAGAAAAAATACTGCAAGGCAAAATTGATTCATATTTCAAAGACAAAATTTTGCTTGAACAGCCTTTTATAAAAGACCCAAACAGCACCATTAAGGATATTATAAAATCAGCCACGCAAAAATTTGGAGAGAGAATTGAAGTATCCAACTTCGCAAGATTTTCGGTCAGAGGATAATATTTAAATTATGATTGCGATATTTTCATTTATATTTTCACTTCTTGCGATTATAGGAATGATTTCAATCAAAAATTGGGAGATGAAAGCCGGTAAAACTATATTCGCGAAAATGAGATTTAAATTCGATATTTTTGTCGCGAAATATTTAATTATATTAAAAAGTTATACACAGACAAAGAATGGTAGGTATTTTTTAAAAAAAATAATTCATTACACAGCTTATTATATCAGCCATATTGCTTTAAGTTGCGCGCGGTTCGCTGAACGCAAACTTATAAAAATTATAAATTTTATAAAAGGAAGAGGTGTAATTGAAAAAAAAGGACAGGTTTCTTCTTATTTAAAAAATGTGGCAGATTTTGACAGGTATTCGGATAAGAAATAAATTATTGCCGGTGTAGCTCAGTTGGTAGAGCAACGGTTTT
>MFAC01000029.1 GCA_001774455.1 Candidatus Campbellbacteria bacterium RIFCSPLOWO2_02_35_12 | reverse complement strand
ATTTCCGAAAAAATTGTTTCTTGGGATTTCGCCCCGCCGTTTGATTTCACCGCCCAATTCCTTGCGAGCCGCGCCCGCAGGCGCGGCGACCTGCCTGCCGGCAAGGCAGGGCAAACTATCGCTTTGGCTTCCAAAAAATCAGGAAGTCCAGTTTGGTGCCCCTGAGAGGAATCGAACCTCTATCGGGAGATTAGAAGTCTCCTGTTCTATCCGTTGAACTACAGGGGCGTAAACAATAGCAAAAATTATTTATCTTGAATTACGAAATAGGTTCGCAGAGAGGGTTTCGCGTAAGCACAAGTTCACCCGAAACCAATCCTTATCGCGGCAGAGCCGCCAAAATTGAAGGTGGTGGATGAAATTATGTTTGCGCGGAAACCGCCTATTGGAGGCTATTTTATAATTCAAGATATTTATCAAATTAATGTTCTATACTATCAAATTTTAATAATTCTCTTTAATACCTTTCTCTTTATTATTCTGTTTTTTTATTTACAATGACGGGTCTGTGATAATAACATTGTCTTTCTCCAACTCTTCAAGACGAAACGCTTTTTCTTCAAACAAAGACAGTGTATCATGCAAAAATGTTCGGTCAATCGTATCTATAACAATGGACATATCCGATTCCGTTTTGAATATTTCTCCATTATTTATTTGAAAAAATAAATAGCCGCTTAGTATGGCAATAGTGATATTTAATAAAACAAATGTCGTAAAAATTATTTTCCATATTTGTTTAGCGCTTGAAATATTATATTCACCGCGTGCGCCGTCTTTATTTCTTTTTTTAAAAAAATTTTTAATGTTATTTTTATTAGTCATAAATTATATTATCAATCAAACTTTGCAACGCTAATGTTGAAAAATCCGCTCCATAAATTCATATCTTTATCTTGGCCGGATATCCCCGATGGTTTCTTAAAATCAATATTGAGCAAATCTATCTTAAATGGCAGATTTTCCAATATGGAAAGAAACTGAAACAGTTCGCCAAAATGTCCTTTTGTTTTGAAATTAACATATAATAGTTCCCCCGTTTTAACTTTTTTTTCAAGGACTGAATTAATATCGTCAACTTTTACGGAAGTTATCTCAATAGATAGTCCGTTTCTTTTACCAAAATTTTCAATTATTTCAATAAAGTCAACTATATTGTCATTTGTAATAAAATATGAGTCAATTATGTTTCTTTCTCTCTCAATGTCTCTAACTAATTTTTTTACAGACCGAAGTTTTGTTTCTTTTTGAATAATGCTTTCCGTCTCATTTGTCAATACTGAAACAATTTCATTTTTTTCTTTTATTTGAATAAATAAAATAATATAAAAGGCCAAGGCTATAATTGTCATAACCACAATAGTTTCAAATATTTGTTTTGTTTTTGTCTTGCGCCGCATATATTAAAAATTACCGCTTATTTTAATGGTAAATTCAATATCACTGTCGGAAACGAAATCAGACACGGGTAAAAAAATTTCTGTAAACAAAGTTTCTTGTTCAAGAAGTTTTTTGAACATTAAAAGATTTTCTCTTTTATTCGCTTTGCCAACAATAACCACCGCCTGATTATTGGAAAGTTTATTATATGACAAACCGTTAATCATTACTCCGTCGGGCTTATCGCTAATAATAATTTCAAAAATATTTTTTAATGAAGAATCTTCTTTATCAAGAGCAAGCAGATTTAATTTTTCTTTTATGACAAAAAGAATATCATTTGAAGCGTTCTCTTCTTTTTCCATAATAGATTTTTTTATAACTTCCGAATACTTTATAGCCGCGTATTTTTTTGATTCTGATATAAAATATGATGGCATAAGAAACACTATGGCAATCAGTATTGTGAAAAATGAAAATAATAAAGACACGGTGGTTACTCGTAATCTGTGTTCTTTGCGCGCTATTTTTTTATCTTCTTGTGATAACAAATTACGCATATAATTTATTATTAAATTATAATTTTTTAATTAACATCTCTCAGCGCAAGTCCGATGGCTGTGGCGTAAGAAAGCGATTGGAATCTGTCTATATTTGGAGTAAAATCGTCCAACGAAAAAGCGTTAATCCAGACATTGGCGCGCTCAACGGGTATTTTTAAACTTCCGGACAAATACTCGGGAAGTCCCGCCAAATTAGAATTTCCTCCGCATAAAATAATTTTTTCAATCGGATTGACCCGTTTTCCCGTTTCATCTACGCGCGTCCTCCAATATTTATAATATTTGTCTATATTATCCTTAAGTTGTTCCGCGATATCTATAAACGCGCTGAATAATTCTTTATTATTTTTAAGAAGCCCGTATTCATTTTTTATTTGATTTATATTATCTTCCGATATGTCGGAGCTCTCTTTAATAACTTTTGCAAGTATGCGCCAGTCTATTTTAAATGTTGATGTAAAACTAAGCGCGTATTTGTCAATTATCGCAAGACCCGTCCTTGCCATGCCAAAATCAATAATCATATATATGCCGTCGTCGTTGTATCTGATAACAGACCGTGCAATCGCTTGTGTTTCAACTTCAAACGAAAGTGGTATTAAGCCCGCTCTATCAAATGCGGCAGAATATTTTTCTACTGTATTTTTAGGATATACAGCAACACCGACATCGATATGTCCGGGCAAATATTCTTTCGGATTATTGATAATTTCATAATCAAAAACGGCTTCTTTCGGAGAAATCGGCACATATTCTTCAAGCTTAAACTCCAAAATACTCCTAATTTCATTTTTTTCTATGTCTTCGGGAATATGTGTTTTGAAAAGATACGCTTTTTCTTCGGGAAGCGACGCTCTTATAAAATCTATATCATTTTTCTCTTTTATTTTTTTTAATTCTTCAGATAAAGCGTCTATATTTTGTATGTCGCCATTTACGACAATCTCTTCTGGCAGTAAATGTTCACCAAATTTGAAAGGTGTTTTGCCATATTTAGTATTGGCAAGTTCCATAAATCTGATTGAACTGTCAGAAATATCAATACCGACGGCGCATTCTGCCAAAAACTTTGGCACGGGGAAAAATCCTGTAAAAAATCCTTTTGTCTTTGTAAAACTCATTACTTTTATTATATCGCGAGATGTTCATTATTAAAAGAAAAAATATTTATTTTTGTGAATTACGAGATTTTTTCTTAACATAAAATATTTCACAGGATATCAAGAGACATCAAGAACTGTCCTTGCTGTAGAGCTCTGTCTGCCCGCGCGATAGTTGGGCAAATATGCGATGAGTTTCGTAATTCACGATTTGTTTGTATTTCAGCAACGAAACAAGTTTACTTATTTGTTCAACCGTCTTTTTCGCAAACTCTTTGGTAAGATTACCGGGATTTTTAATTTTCCAAAATGTTACTTACGGGATATTGATTAAATAATCCGGACTCTCATCGTTTTCCGCTATTGATATTATCTTATCCGCCCAATCCGCGAAATCCGAAGTAATCGGCTTGCAAACATTTTCAGAAATATCAAAACTTTTTTCTTTCATTATCTTGAATTACGAAACACAAAAATTTATGGTCTGGTTGAGCAAAAACATTTAGAAGACAAAGAGATTTTGCGACCCGAGGACCTAAATTTTTGCGTTTCGTAATTCACAGTTCATTACTTCAAGAAAATTCTCAAGTTCTGGAAATTCTTTGAGTTTTTTACCAGTCAAACCTTCTTTTTCAACCTAGGTTCCGCACGATTGTATTTCAACATCTTTATTTCCCATGTTCTTAAAAAATGTTTCCACCACATGGCTTCTAAACATATTCTCTCTGCAAACAAATAATATTTTCATTGATAAAATCTATATTTTGCGCTAATAAATATTGAGTATAACTATAAAGATAATCACGCCGATTACAAAAATAAATGTAAGAATATTAAAATAATTGTAAACAAATCTGCTAATATCCTTCCCGAAAACCTTCATAATAAACCCAACAATAAAGAAACGAAGAAATCTGGAAATTATTGAAGCGATTATAAATATAATTAAATTTATTCCGAAAAATCCCGCGGAAATTGTAAAGACCTTATACGGAATCGGTGTAAAACCGGAAATAAAAATCGTCCAAAATGCGTTTTGATTAAAAATTTCTTTTACCACAATCATATATTCTTGAAGAGAATACAATGAAATAAGCCATTGCCCAACGCTGTCAAAAAGCAAAAATCCTATCATATAACCAAAAATACCCCCGAACACAGACCCAATTGAAGTTAGGAATGAATAATATATCCATCTATGTTCCTGTCCTGAGCCAAGAATTGCCATAAGTAAAAAATCTGGCGGTATTGGAAAAAACGATGCTTCGGCGAAAGAAAAAAAAGAAAGATACCATTTGGTATTGTTTCCTCTCGCATATTTAATCATTGAGTCGCGAGTGTTTGTTTTTATTTTTCTTAAAAAATTTACCATTTTTATTATTATGAACGCTTATTGTGGTGATATTAACATTCTTTATGCCCATAAAGTTTTTAATAATTAATCTTTTTTATAATTTTTTTTGTCTAAAAAACTCTGCAAAATTAAAGCTGCGGCGGATGCGTCTATCATATCACTATCATCTTGAATATTTTTTGCCTGCGAAGATGTTAAAAATTCCGGCTCAAAATTTATTGGTAAATTAAATTTCTCTTTAATCTCGTTCACGAATTTTTTTATATTATCCATCACCGGATTTTCACCGCCTTTATAATTTATTGATTCTCCTATCACGATTTCCGAAATATTTTCTTCCTGTATAATCTTTATGAGATTCTGCATTAAGTCTTTGTTGTTTTTTAAAACACATTTTGGGAGTCCAAATTTTCCGTTTCCACCCGAAACAGCTATGCCTATTTTTTTTGTTCCAAAATCAATACCGAGAATTTTTTTATATTCTGTTTTAAGCATATTTTATCCTTGAATTATATAAATGCCGCGAATAATATGAGCGTGATTATAAATACGATAAAAATCATTATAAAATTTTTTGCAAATTCACTCATTATTCAATAGCATATCACCAAGAATAGACGTTTTGCAAAAATTTATTTTGGATTAATAATATCTTTAATATATTAATTTATATGTTAATATACTAATCATCGTATGATAGATATATTTTCAAACACAAATATACTTTTAATGTTTGCTATAATATGGGTGCTCCCGTGGAAAGGATACGCTTTGTGGTTATCCGCGAGAAAAGGGCAAAAATGGTGGTTTGTCATACTTCTCGTAATCAATACACT
>MFAC01000028.1 GCA_001774455.1 Candidatus Campbellbacteria bacterium RIFCSPLOWO2_02_35_12 | reverse complement strand
ATCGCCTGATATAATCTTAAAAAATTCTCCTCCGTGATATGTTATTATCATAATTTATAATTATACCAAAATAATTGCAAAAAGTTAAATCATATAGTATCCTTGAATTATATCGTATCTATAAATTACGAAATGTAAAAATTTAGGTCCTAAAATCGCAAAGCCTCTTTATCTTCTAAATGTTTTTGCTCAATATAGACCATAAATTTTTATATTTAGTAATTCAAGAATCGTATAGTATTATTCAAAATATTGCGCGAAGATTAATCCCTTTTGAAACAAAAAAGATATTTTCAGACAAAAGGACACTTCTCGTGAATAAATTATGATAACAGAAACAAAAACTTTGGAAGATAAAACAATAAATAAAATTAACGATGATGATTTAAAAAAAGATAAAGATATAAGTAATTTATCTAAAATAAAATTAAAAAAACAAAACGGCAAAAAAGACAGCGGGATGGCAAAACTTTTAAATGATACTCCGCCACCGCCTGATGTGGGAGACCTTGTTGAAGGTCCTGTAATTGATATTGAAAAATCAAGCGTGTTTATTGACCTGCATCCGTTCGGCACCGGTATTATTTACGGAAAAGAATTTTTGCAAGCAAGCGATGTGTTGCGAAAAGTAAATATAGGAGACAATATCGCGGCAAAAATTATTGATAAAAACACAAATAAAGACGGGTATATAGAGTTGTCGCTTAAAGAAGCCAGACAAGCTCTTATATGGAGCGAGGCGGAGCATGCCATAGCAAATAAAACTATATTTGAAGCGCCTATCAAAGAAGCAAATAAAGGGGGGCTTATCTTGGAATGGCAGAACATACAAGGGTTTCTTCCCGCCTCACAGTTAAAAAGCGAGCATTATCCGAAAATTGAAGATGGCGACAAAGAGAAAATCTTAAATGAACTAAAAAAACTTGTCGGAAGAAAACTTTCCGTATCAATAATTGCGGTAGACTCAAAAGACGGTAAATTAATCTTCTCTGAAAAAAATCCTGAAAAAAAAGATGTGGAAAAAATAATCAATAAATATGAAGTTGGCGATGAATTGGAGGGAGAAGTAACGGGAACGGTTGACTTCGGAGTATTTGTAAAATTGGAAGAAAATCTTGAGGGGCTTGTCCATATATCTGAAATAGAATGGGGGCTTGTTGATGACCCCCGAGCGCTGTTCTCAGTCGGAGACAAAGTTAAAGTCAAAATAATTGAAATAAAAAACGACAAAATCTCACTTTCTATAAAAGCTTTAAAAGAAAATCCCTGGAAAGAAGCCTCAAAAAAATACAAAAAAGATGATATCGTAACCGGCGTGATAATTAAATACAATAAACATGGAGCGCTTGCGTCAATTGAGGAGGGCGTCGCGGGACTTATACATATATCTGAATTTAAAGACGAAAACGACCTTAGAAAAATACTTGAACTCGGCAAGACATATAAATTTAAAATTATCATATTTGAACCGAAAGAACAAAAGATGACACTTTCGTATCAAAAAGAAGATTAGGTTTGATTAAAACCTTGTTGCGTGAGAAGATGTTTGCGGCGTGTGGATAAATCTATTTGGTAACAACTTTAGTGGTTTTCTGACAAAACGATTACTTATAAGCGCTTAGGCGCTTGATGTCCGTGTGTGTAAATTTTAGATGTATAGACAGTAAATTTTTCTATTTCTTAAAGTTAATAATCTTGCCGTCATGGTCTATAAATGCATGCCTGTCATTATCAAGCTGAACCGGCGCTTTATCTTCCGAGTATGAGCTTGCCCATTTATACTCCTTTGAAACTATCTTATCGTCATGGTCTATGAATGCATACCTGTTATTATCAAGCTGAGCCAGCGCTTTACCTTCCGAGTATGGGTTTGCCCCTTTATACTCCTTTGAAACTATCTTATCGTCATGGTCTATGAATACCAACCTGTCATTATCAAGCTGAACCAGCGCTTTACCTTCCGAGTATGAGCTTGCATCTTTATACTCCTTTGAAACTATCTTATCGTCATGGTCTATGAATACATACCTGTTATTATCAAGCTGAGCCAGCGCTTTACTTTCCGAGTATGAGTTTGCCCATTCATACTCCTTTGAAACTATCTTATCGTTATGGTCTATGAATACCCACCTGTTATTATCAAGCTGAACCGGCGCTTTATCTTCCGAGTATGAGCTTGCCCATTTATACTCCTTTGAAACTATCTTATCGTTATGGTCTATGAATACCCGCCTGTCATTGTCAAGCTGAACCGGCGCTTTACCTTCCGAGTATGATCTTGCCCTTTTATACTCCTTTGAAACTATCTTATCGTTATGGTCTATGAATGCATACCTGTCATTATCAAGCTGAGCCAGCGCTTTACCTTCCACAAATCCTCCGATGTATTTGAATTGTGAAGCAAACTTCTCGTAAAGCTCTTGCGTGCCTTGCATATCAAATTTTTCGGGGTCTTTTTTTAGAGTATCGTGTCGTTTAAGTCTTTCTGCGATTTCAATTATCCCCTCATAGTCTTCTTTTTTGATTGCCTCTTTCAAAATATCGCGCAGTTTGTCTTCCACTATGGCGTGGTCCCGCATCTCTTCAAAAAATATATCATATCTTTTTTGGGCTTTTTGAAGCGAGACATCGCTTTTCTCTCTCTTCCCCACTTCTTTCTCTATACGCTCTGCGAGCGCGATGATTTCACCTTTGGAGACAGTTTCTTTTGTAATGAGTAGTTCTGCGAGCTTCTTTTTTAACTCTGATGTTATTTCCGTGTTTTCTTGAAGCGACCTTTCAGCAGTTTCAATTGCGTCTGTTGTTTCTTTAAAATGTTCTCTTCCAAATTTTTCCATATTTTTGTTTTCTTATTATCTTCTTAATTAATATAAACAAGAAGGTTGATAATGTCTTTATTATAACATATTTGAGATTTCCGCAATCTTTTGTCTGTGGATTACGAAACTCCCATTTTTTCACAATTTAACCTATACTACTAATTATAAATATTCATCGCTTTCGCTCTTCCCTCTTTTATAATAATTTCAAGCGCTCCCGTAACATTCTTAAAGACCGTTTTAAGCATAAATATTTCTTTTTTACTAAAATCACCAAGTATAAAATTGATTATATCTTTTTCGCTCTTCATTTTTTTAATTTTCCCAGACAGAGTAGATTGGGCTATGCCTATGCGAACGCGTATAAAATCTTTTGTCTTTACAGCGCGCGCAACCGATTCCGCTCCTTTATGTCCGCCTGAGCCGCGGCCAAAAGAAATTCTAAATTTCCCAAGCGGCAGAGCAAGGTCGTCATAAATCACAATAAGATTTTCCGCTTTTTTTCCGCTTATTATGACCTTCCCTGCGGATAAACCTGATTTATTCATAAATGTCTGCGGTAAAATAAGCATTGTTTTTTCTTTTCCAATTTTTCCCATTGAAACAATCGCTTTAATTCTCTTGTCGGCGTTAAAAACTTTCATATCATTTTTCTTTGCAAAATGTTCAACAGAAAGAACACCCGTATTATGGCGACTGTTTTTATATTCTTCTCCAGGATTGCCAAGACCGATAATATAAAACATAATTTTAGGCAAAATACAAAATATAAATTACTGTGAATTACGAAACGCAAAAATTTATGGTCTGGTTGAGCAAAAACATTTAGAAGACAAAGAGATTTTGCGACCCGAGGACCTAAATTTTTGCGTTTCGTAATTCAAGATAAATTATACATCATCAGTAATTTTATCTTTGTATTTTGATTTTATTTTTGTATCATAGTTTTTCTCTTGCGTCAAATAAATATTTTTAGTATAATAAACATAAATGGAACCTAAAAAAGAAAATCTCTTTAAAGAAGTTCTGAAATTTTCACTCATTGCGATTCTGATTGTCGCGCCGATACGAATATTCATAGCTCAGCCGTTTATCGTAAGCGGAAGTTCAATGGAGCCGACATTCCAAACAAAACAATATCTTATAGTTGACCAGATAAGTTACAGATTTGAAAAACCAAAGCGCGGCGAAGTTGTTATTTTTAAATATCCGAACAATTTATCCACATTTTTTATAAAAAGAATAGTGGGACTGCCGGGAGAGACGGTAGAAATGATAGATGGGGAAGTATTTATTAAAAATAACGCTTCCTCTGAAGGATTTATAGTTAAAGAGTCGTATATAAAAGAAAAAACTGATGATTTGTTCACCGCAGTGCTTGGCGATAATGAATATTTTGTTATGGGAGATAACAGAATGCATAGTTCGGATTCAAGGGTATGGGGTCCTCTTGATGAAAAGTTTATTGTTGGTAAAGCTTTTTTAAGATTGTTTCCTCTGAATAAAATCGGTATAAAACCCGGATATAACGATTAACAAAAACATAAAATATGATTTCAACAGAAATAACCGCAAATTTACGACCTTCTGATGTGTTAAAAAAAGCAATACATACGGCATCATATTATGGTTTTGATAATGTGGAAAAAATAGCCGCGCGGCAGAAAAAATATTCCGATTATCTAAAACAAAATGAGACAGAAAAATCATCTTCTTTATCTTCCATAAAACAAAATTCAAAGCAAATTAAAAATAGGACGAAAAATCTTGAGAAAAGCGTTTTTGATAATGAAATATTCTCCGCGCTTAAAATAGCATTTGATTATAATTTACTGCCGTCCGATGGACCCGTTTTAATTCATCACAATAATATAAATACAAATAATAATACGCTTAAATTTGAACTTGTCGCTACCGGTGTGGAAAATAGTATTGCTGAAGCGCTTATATTAAAAACCGCATCCGCAATTTTAGAAGAAATTGGTATTACAAAAAATTGTGTATATATAAACAGTATCGGAGACAAAGATTCGTCTTTGCAATTTATTCGCGAGCTTAATTTATATTTTAGAAAAAATATAAATGCCCTACCGGCTCAAATAAGACCTCTTATAAAAAAAGACATCTTTGGCGCGTATAATCAATTAAACGCGGAAAATCATCACCTGCTTGAAAATATACCTCAATCAATGGGATTTCTTTCAGATAATAGCAGAAAACATCTTGGTGAAATAATTGAATACTTAGAAACCATCGGGGTGTCGTATAAAATAGATAATTTTCTTATAGGAAACAGTGATTATCATTCGCAAACATTGTTTGAAATACGGCAGACTCAAGATGGCGAAGACGGCGACATATCCGTACTGGCAAAGGGCGGTCGCTGTGATGAAATTATAAAAAATATGTTTAATATAAACGCGCCTGCGGTTGGAATAGTGTTTGAATTTGACAAAAAAGGAATAAAAAAGAGAGAATTAAATTTATTAAAAAAAAGCAAAAAACCAAAAATTTATTTTGTCCAGCTTGGTTATGAAGCAAAACTGAAAAGTCTGCTCATTATGGACATCTTAAGAAGAGCAAACATTCCCGTCTATCATTCGCTTTACAATGATAAGCTCGTATCTCAACTCGCATTAGCGCAATATTTTAATGTTCCATACACAATCATAATGGGTTCCCGAGAAGCGATTGACGGAACAATAATTGTAAAAAATATGAA
>MFAC01000027.1 GCA_001774455.1 Candidatus Campbellbacteria bacterium RIFCSPLOWO2_02_35_12 | reverse complement strand
TAGTAATTTTGAATTAAAATTTAACCTGTAATTCAAAGTGTAATATAATACTATAAATTACGAAATATAAAATTTAGGTCTTCTATTCGCAAAACCTCTTTGTCTTCTAAATGTTTTTGCTCAACCAGACCATAAATTTTTGCGTTTCGTAATTCAAGAATAATACCAAAATTAATATCAAGGTTAAACCTCGCTGTTTTTAGAACCTCGGTATTTTTGCTTCATATACTGCGAGCGCGCTTGCTCTCATAAGGCATCCATATTACAGACAGGTATAGCAAAAAATCAATAGATTTCTGTATATATCTTGCAAAAACTTATCATCAGCTCATCAGAGACGTGTTTTAGACAAGGACATTTTGCACTCATAATAACTGAAGGGCTTTATTGAGAAAACCCGTCCAAGGACTGTCCTTGGACGGGTTTTGATTTTGACCAGATATATATTTCCTGTCCAAGGACTGTCCTTGGACGGGTTTTGATTTTGACCAGATATATAGGCGTTTGATTCTTGTTCGTAGTATGTTGTTTTCGGCTTTTCGCCTTTATAAATTCTAATAATTAACCTTTGTCACCCCAATCTTATCAGAATGTCATCTCATAAGGTTAACTGTACATGTCCTTGATGTCCTGTTTTTTTGTGGTATAATTTTATTACAATGCTTAATTATAATGAAATAACAAAAGGAAAATTTATCACGCTTGGCAACGCTCCGTATGAGACGCTTTCTTCCCATATTTTCAGAAAACAACAGAGAAAACCAGTAAATCAGGTAAAAATAAAAAATCTAATTACAGGAAAAGTAATTGAGAAATCATTTCATCAATCGGATAATGTAGAGGAAGCAAGCATAGAAAATGAGACGATAGTTTATATTTATAACAATAAAGGAGAGTTTTGGTTTAGAGATGCGAATGACAAAAGCAAACGGTTTAATTTAAGCAATGAAATTATCGGCGAACAAATGAAATTTATAAAAGAGAATTCTGAAATAACCGCATTGGTTTTTAATGAAAAAATCATAGACATCAAAATTCCAATTAAAACAGATTTGAAAGTTACGGAAGCGCCCCCAGCCACAAAAGGAAATACGGCGCAAGGCGCGAATAAACAAATAACACTTGAAACAGGAGCTGTAATTAACGCGCCGCTGTTTATAAACGAAGGAGATATTGTAAGAGTAAACACTGAAACGGGAGAATATACGGAGCGGGTAAATTAAAACCCATCTTAAAAATTGCGAGGGCGAAATAGATTTTTGAGACGAGTTCTAATTAATCACATAAGGCAGTAGCCCCATAAATCTCGCTCTTTTAATTGCCGTAGCAAGTTTGCGTTGATTTGTCGCACTCACACCCGTGTTTATTCGCTGATTTATTCTTCCGTGATTTTTAAGACAACTTTTCAGAAGTTCCGTGTCTTTATAATCAATATGTTTTATTTTATTTATTAAAAAAAATTTTTGCATTTTTTTGTTTGGAAATTACTATGAATTACGAAATACAAAAATTTAGGTTCTCATTTCGCAAAAATTCTTTATCTTCTAAATGTTTTTGCTCAATTAGACCGTAAATTTTTGTATTTCGTAATTCAAGAAAATTAATAATTATAAATTGTAAATATCTTTTTTTAAAAAATCTAAAATGGTATGTCTTCGGGCTTAATATCATCTTCCGGGTATTCAATATCGTTAGATTGCGTCTGTTGCTCCGTATTATCCGTCTTCTCCCGCTCCGCGGATTGTGTTTTGGCTCCTCCGCCTCCGCCCGCGTTTCTTGGTCCGAATTGAACTCTATCTGCAACTATTTCCGTTCTGTATTTTTTTACCCCATCACTCTCCCAACTTCTTGTCTGCATCCTCCCCTCAACAAACGCCGAGCTTCCTTTTTTAAGATACTGAGCGACATTCTCCGCCTGCCTGCCGAACACGACTATATTATGATACTCCACGCTCTCTTGTTTCCCGCCGTCTTTATCTTTCCACACGCGATTTGTGGCTATAGAAAAAGTCGTAACCTGAATGCCCGAAGGCAAAGATTTTAATTCTGGGTCTCTTGTCAAATTACCATATACCAAAGCTTTGTTTAAATACATATTTTTATATTTACTCATTCAAATAAAAAATTAAAACGACCGATATTTAATAATTATTTTAATTTTATCAAAAAATATCATTGATTGATTAAAACTTATTTGCCATAATATTGTTTTTATTTCTTTATTGTTAATTATACTTTTTGTTTTTAATTTTAATTTTACGCTTTACTCCGCTATTAATTTTTCTATTGTCTTATCAAGTTCTTCTTCCGACATCTTAACTTCTTTTTTCTTTATTTTATCTTTTTTTTCTTTATCTTTATCATCTTTTTTGAAAATCTTACTGTCATTAGTATTATATTTTAATTTTTTAACTCCTTCTTTGCTGAATACGGCGTCCTTTGGCGCAAGTGTTGACTCTCTGACGGTTTTTATGATTAAAAATCGCAAGATATTATTGTTGGAATCAATAAGTTCTTTTACTTTTATGATATTATCTTTTTCTATTTCAAACTTAAGCCATCCAAAATACGCATTATTAAATTTGTATCGTTTACCGTCAATATCTTTTGTCATCGTGTAAGCGAGAGTAATCAATTTTGGAAATTCTTCCGCGACAAAAATACCGCCGAGTTTTTCAATAGCCGACCTGATAGAACCAATTTCATCGGCAATATTATTTTTCTCAACTGACGGTATGATATGAAAACCAAGTTCATAAACCTGCGTTTCAAAATCATTTTCTATGATTATTTCACTAACAGACGCTATATCTTCTTTTATAACTTCATCTATCATATTAAAAATATAATATCACATATTAAAAATTATTTCAAATCCTGTTTTTAAAAAATATTTTAAAGGCATTGTCCACGAGTGTTTTTTCAACTTTTTCGTATTCTATACTTTTAATTTCTGAAATTCTTTTTACTATTTCTTTTATATAAAGCGGCTCGCATCTCTTTCCTCTAAAAGGAGACGGCGCCGCAAACGGGCAATCGGTCTCTGACATCAACATATCAAGCGGAGTATATTTTATTATTTCATCATAATTATCGGCAAAAGTGATTACTCCGGTAAAAGAAAGTGTAAATCCAATATTTAGAAACTTCCCTGCCGTATCTAAATCTCCGGCAAAAAAATGCGTGTTTCCGCGAAGTTTCTCTCCATGATTTTTCGCGTAAGAATTTAAAATATCAAGGCCGTCCATATAGGCATCCATTGTTTTTACAGACGGTCTGAAATGAAGCATAAGAGGTAAATCATTTTCAAGCGCGAATTGAATTTGTCTTTCAAGATTTTCTTTTTGCGTATTTTTAATTTCTGATTTATTATTTTTAATTCTATAATAATCCAGCCCGCATTCCCCAATCGCTACGACTTTTTTATTTTTTACAAGTTCTTTATAATTTTTCTTGTTAAAACTCTCTCGCGCGTCTGGACCAAAACCTCCACTGGAGGGACCAAAACCTCCACTGGAGGGACCAAAACCTCCACTGGAGGGACCAAAACCTCCACTGGAGGGACCAAAACCTCCACTGGAGGTTTTGGTCGGATGTAGCCCAATAGTTGCAAATATATTGTCATATTTATCCGCCAAATCAACGACCTCTTTTGAAGTCTCTAAATCAATGCCAACAGAAATAGCTCCCATGCCTTCATCGCTCATTTTCTTTATAACTTCCTCTCTGTCTTCATTAAAATCAGAAAAATTCAGATGCGAATGTATGTCAAAATATTTATATTTCATTGTCATCAATATATCAAAATTTATAAAATAATGACAACATCCTTATATTATCCGATTTTTTTATTTCTTTTATTTTTAATTTCATTTAATATCTATGGATTACGAAATGCAAAAATTTAGGTCCTCGATTCGCAAAACCTCTTTATCTTCTAAATGTTTTTGCTCAAATAGACCGTAAATTTTTGCATTTCGTAATTCAAGATTAATATATCAAATAATTTTTATTTAAAATGTTAAACATTGAATGTTTAACATTTTATAGTCCGTAATAAAGGGCCGATCGCTCGACCCTTTTGTTTTATAAATTTATTATTTTATTAAAACTGGTGGAAATTTTACCGGTTCTACTTGGTTTGACCTTAAAACTTTAAAGCCAAACACTCTACCTGCAACTCTTTCGTATTTTTCATAATCTACCAAAAAACGGTGCTTGAAAAATACAAAAGTGCAGTCCTCCGGAGGCGCGTTATTTTCAATAGCGCATATACCAAAATCCCCTTCTGTCCCTCCGCAAAGAGACGGGAGACCACAAATAAACATTCCGTATTTATCTTTGTGTATAAGGGGGCAAAAAGGAAATTCTAAAATTATTTCCTTTTTGTTTATATATACCGCCCTTGAATTTAATCTATTACCACCGATTGCTGTTTCTTTATTTTCTAAAAAAAACTTTATTATGGCTTCTCGGTGGTCCTCCGCTTCAATAAAACAGAGACCTTTTTCTTCAAAAAATTTGAGGTCTTCTTTTGTTCGCAATATTTCCAGTTGTTTTTCTTCGTCGTAATAAACAATAATTCCTAAATTATTTATTACTAAATATTTTGATTTAAAAGGAAAGAATTTTTCATAATCCCCACTTCCTATGTATGTATAACGAACAATTATAGGTATTTCATAAATCTTCATTTCTTCCTCCTTCCAAAAATGTTTAACGGACTATTTTTTCTGATAGTGATATTAACATTATCATATATTTTGTCAAATAAACTTGAGCGCTTTGGTATTGAATGTCTAAGTTATTTCCTTAAAAAAAGCGGTGGCGGCATTTTATTTTGTTTAATAGCGTCTTTTATTTTTCGCGATGTTTCAGGCATTATCGGCTTAAGCATTTCGGCAATTGAATATAATTTTCCTACTGTATTTTTTATAATATATATCCCTCTTTCTTTGTCATCTTTTACTACGCTAAATGGTTTTTCTGCCTGAATATATTTGTCCAAATCGCTAATCTGATTCCATATAAAATCCGCCGCTTTATTTATTTCAAAATTATCTAATGCGTTTTTTATTTCTTGCGGCATTCGCGCGTCATAAATATCAGCTGGTCCGACAAGATGATTTTCCGCGAGCTTCATAATTCTCGCTGTTAAATTTCCTATGCCGTTTGCCAAATTCGCATTATATATATCTTTAAATTTTTCTATTGTAAAATCACTATCCTCAAAAGAATTAATGTGGCGGGCATAATAATATCTCAAAGCGTCAGTCCCGTAATCTTTTACAATATCCGAGGGATTTATAATATTTCCAACACTTTTACTCATCTTCTGTCCGTTAATTGTAATAAATCCGTGAATTATAATCTGTTTTGACGGGGGCAAATCCGCTGACATAAGCATTGCTTGCCACATCGCCGCCTGCTGACGCACTTGGTCTTTGCCTGCAAATTGATTTACAGGCCACCACTTATTAAATTGAGCCATATCATCAGGCCAACCAATCGCGGAAATATAATTTACAAGAGCGTCAAACCAAACATACATTATATGTTCATCATCGCCCGGCACCGCCACCCCCCATGGCATTTTTGATTTAAGACGCGATATGCTAAAATCTTTCAGTCCCCGTTTTACAAATTTTTTAATTTCATTAAATCTAAAATCTGGAATGACAAATTGAGGATTCTCTTCATATAAATCAAGAAGCGGTTTTTGGTATTTTGAAAACTTAAAAAAATAATTTTCTTCTTCTATAAGTTCAATCTTCTGACCGGGGTGCTCGGGACAACAATTATTTATAAGTTCGGAGTCCGTCTTCCCCATTTCACATCCGACACAATATTTTATTTTATATAGTTTTTTATAAATATCACCTTTCGCGAAACATCTCTTCCAAAACTCCTGCGCGGCTTTTTTATGACGAGAGTCTGTCGTTCTTATAAAATTGTCGTAACTTAAATTAAGCGTGTTTTTTAGAGCGCGAAAATAATCCGAGTATTCATCGGTATATTTTTGTGGAGCTTGCCCTCTCTCAAGAGCTTTTGCGTAAATTTTTTGCCCATATTCGTCCACGCCCGTATTAAAAAAAACATTGTTTCCGATAAGTCGATTATATCTCGCAATAATATCGGTAAGAACAAATTCATACGCCGCGCCTATATGCGGCTTTGCATTTACATACGGAAGCGTTGTTGTTAAATAAAAATTTTTATTCATATTTCCTTTGAATTACGAAATGCAAAAATTTACGGTCTATTTGAGCAAAAATATTTAGAAAATAAAGAATTTTTACGAATCGAGGACCTAAATTTTTGCATTTCGTAATTCAAGATATTTCAGTAATTTTTGTTTTGCGCGACACTGTCTTAAATTACTGAATATTATCAATATGTTCTTTATGCGAGTGTTTTTCTAAAGATATTTCTTTCTCGCGCTGTATATCTTTAATAAGTTCCTGAATAATCGCTGCTATCGGAACAGATAATATAATTCCCAAAAATCCGGCAAACTGCGCGCCTATAATAAGAGCTAAAATAACAAGAAGAGGCGGAACGCCAACAACTTTTGTTACAACCAAAGGATAAATCAAGTGATTTTCAAATTGCTGAATAATAAGATAAAGTCCCGTAATCAAAAGCCCGAGTGTTACGCCTCCGTCAATAAAAGCTATTATTATAGCGGGAATTGCCGCCAAAACCGCGCCAAAAAGCGGTATAAGCTCAAATATACCGGCAAGCGCGGCAAGCAAGAGCGCGTATCTTATATCAAAAATAGTAAGCCCTATATATACCAGCATACCGACGACAACAGCGAGTATCAACTGCCCCTGCATCCATAATCCTATCTTTGTTTGAGAACGATTCCATAAATCAAGTATATATTTCTGATGTCTAACCGGCGTTACAATGCGAAGAAAATTATCAATACCCTTTTTTTGCACAGCAAAATAAAAAGAAAATATAATTATAAGCACAAAACTTATAATGCCTCCGAATGCGATGCTCGCGGTTTTAATAAATCCTTCTGATATATTCGTAAATGACGATTGAATACTGAATAATGCGTCTTTTAGAGAAAAATTTTTTTCTATAATATCCAAGCTATTTATAAAACTTCCTCCGATTTTATTTGATATATTAAAAATATCGGAGTAGTTTGACAGAAATACGGAGAAATTTGTCGCCTCTTGAAGCAATGGTGGCGCGAAAAAATAAAAGACGCTTAGAAATAAAAGAATAAATCCCATATATATCAATAAAACAGCAATCACTCTTGGTATTTTGTATGAAATAAACCATTTTGTTATCGGCTCAATCGCTGACGCTATGACAATAGCCGTCATTACTATAAGAACAAGGTCTTTCAAGAAAAATAAAGCGCCGATTAAAAGCACAAATAAAATACTCTTTATAATGGTGCCTGAACTTATCGTAATATTTATATTTTTGAGATGTTCCATATCATTAATATAATACTATGAATTACGAAATACAAAAATTTAAATCCTCTGTTCGCAAAACCTCTTTGTCTTCCAAATGTTTTTACTCAACCAGACCGTAAATTTTTGCATTTCGTAATTCAAGATAGTCTAATAATAACATTATGCGGAGATATGTGAAATAATTTCCTTAATTTTAATTCTTTTTTGTTTACCCGTATCACGAGCGCGAAGCGTTACGGAGTCATCTTGAATAGTGTCAAAATCAATCGTTATGCAATGTGGAGTGCCTATTTCGTCCTGCCTTCTGTATCGCTTGCCTATATTGCCGTTATCGTCCCACATTATTTGTGGAATATCTTTTTTTACCATTTTATATATATCTCTCGCTTTTTTTACAAGTTCGGATTTATTTTTAAGAAGCGGAAAAACAGCGGCTTTGATTGGCGCGATGTTCGTCTTAAATCTAAGAAACACTCTTTTTTCGCCATTCATTTCGTCTTCCTTGTAAGCGTCTGATAGAATCATTAAAATAGTTCTGTCAACACCCGTTGACGTTTCAATGACATGCGGAATATATCTCTCTTTTGTTTTCTCGTCATAATAAGTCATATCAACACCAGAAAATTTTTGATGCTGATTTAAATCATAATCGCCGCGATAATGCACCCCTTCCAGCTCATTCCACCCAAAGGAATATTCATATTGTATATCCCATGCGTCTTTAGCGTAAAAGACCAGATTCTCATGTTGCTTCCATCGTAATTTCTCCTTTTTTATGCCAAGGCGGTCGTAATAAGCCATTCGTTCATTCTTCCACTCTTCATACGCCACAAATGCCTCTTTTGGCGACACGAAATACTGCATTTCCATCTGTTCAAACTCTCGCTTGCGAAATAAAAATTGTCTTGGGCTGATTTCGTTGCGAAAAGCTTTGCCTACTTGAGCGATACCGAAAGGAATTGAATAAAATCCCGAGTTAAGCACATTTTTATAATTTATAAAAATTCCTTGCGCTGTTTCCGCTCGCAAATAAACCTCTTGGTCTTCTTCACTAAATTTTCCGAGAGTTGATGTCGCCATTAAATTTTTAGCAAACACTTTGCTAAAATCTTTTTTGCGGCAAACAGAGCAATGTAATTTCGCGCGATGTTCGTCAAATAAGATGTTGATTTGCGGCTCTGTCATTTTCTCATCCGCCGCAACTCCTATAGTGTCAAGTAAATGGTCTGCCCTGAATTTTGTATGACAATTATTACAAGTAACCATTGGGTCGGAAAAATCAGACACATGCCCGCTTGCTTCCCAAACTTTCGCGGCGGTAAAAATACTGGAATCCAAAAATGCCATATTATCATGATTTTCCATAGCTCTCGTCCACTCATTAACCACATTTCTGCGAAGTTCGGTCCCAAGCGGTCCCCAATCGTAAGTTCCGGCAAATCCGCCGTAAATTTCCGAGCCTGGAAATACAAAACCCCTTCTTTTAGCAAGCGCTGTTATTTTTTCTAATTTATTTTCTTCTTTTTTCATAATGCTGTTTTATATTATTTATCTTGAATTACGAAATGCAAAAATTTTACGGTCTAGTTGAGCAAAAACATTTGGAAGACAAAGAATTTTTGCGATTCGCGGACCTAAATTTTTGTATTTCGTAATTCATAGTATTTAATATCCAACTTTTTCTATTACGCTATGCCGCGTGGTATAGATAAAAAATCTTCCGCCGCGCAAAAAATTTATTCCGCTACATTTGCTCCGTCCTTCGGGAAACTCGGGTCGGTGCTCAGCTGTGTCGTAAGAGCTTTTTTGCCGCCGCTTATTTCTTTATCCGTAAATCTGTCTAATCCGATTATCTCTTGTTCATTCACAAGAATTGGTGAACTGTTTATTTGACCGATACTCGGAAGAAAAGACACTTGAAAAGCGACTTCTCTTTGTCCTTCGCTTAAAATACCGCTTCTTGGTTTAACGGTACCGACATCCCAAACAATTTTACCTCCTATCGGATTAAATATTATTGATTCATCCGAAGGACTTGTCTGTCCCGTCCATCTTATATAAGAAGGCAGAGTCGCCGTAACTAATATATTATCAACAATATTTGAAGAATTGGTAATTGTCCAGATTATCGTATATGTTGTTTCACTTTCGGCCTTAGGCGGTATAGCCCCCGTATTTGCAAATGGTCCCGCAAAATATACGGCGCGAGATGTTAAAATAAGGTCTGAAGATAATTTCACCACGCGAGACAATGTTGAATTGATTTTTTGTGAAACTTGACCCTCGGATATTCTATTTCCTTTAATGTTTATGTCAATAAACATTTCGGGATTCTTAAATATATTTCCGGATGAAGCTCCAAGTGAAGCAAAAGAAAAAGTCGCCCTTCCCGATTCTCCAGGATTGATAGAGATTAAATCGCTATTTGTTTCTCCGCTGAATATGATAGTGTTGTCAATTGACCTATAAAAACCTCCGTCTGCGGATATTGAAAATTTATCAAGAGCCGTTCCGCTTAATTTAACTTCTATTTCCGCATCTGAAACTTTTATCGGCATATTATTCGTCCATATTATATCGGCGCGTATTTTATCTCCCGCCGCGGAAATATATTCAGGCGCTCTATCCCCGTTTAACGCAATGTCTATCCCCACAAACGGTTTCTTTATCACTATGGATTTCATTGAAGTAATAAAAGTTACTCCGAGTTCTTTTTCATCATCTTCTCTCGCTACACCGCTTAAAAATCTAAAAACTCTCTCTTCTTCGTCTTCTCCGACAATTATTCCACGAAGTTTTATATTTCTTTTTCCTTCCGGCTGTATATCTCCCAAACTCCACACATTATCCGTAAAAGATGCCTCGGGAGAAGAAGATATGAATTTAAATCCAAAAGGATATTCAACGGATAAAACCGCATCCTTTATCAGTGTGTTTGAATTAGAAATAATCTCAATATTAAATTCAACTTGCTGACCTGATGTAATTTCATCAAGCGCCGATACTAAAAGACTAAGCGGGGAAGATGTAATTGTAACTTTATACACTCTCTCGGTAAAGAAAATAGAACGGGAACCGTCTATTCTGTATTCTATTGTAACTTTAATATCCTGCTGCGTATTTTCAGAGCCCAGTAATATCGCTTTTACCGTCTTTTGTTTAATCTCTCCCGGGGCGAGCATACCAAGCGTCTCTCTGAAACGCGGCAACTCCGCGGATATATCCGCAGCGGAACGAGTTCCGTCTGGATACTCAATAATCATATCGGCAAATTTTATAGAAACATTGTTTTTATTCGCAATCGCAATTTGAAGCGAGAGTTCTTCTCCTCCTCTTATGGAGGCGGGCCCTTCTATTTTTATGTCAATATTTTGCGATGATATAATATTTGACTTGTTAATAATAAAATAAGAAGAAAAACCAAGCGCTATTATAAAAAAAATAAATGATAAAAAAAGAAGCGTTGATAAAAATGACTTACGGGTTTTTTTAGAATTTTCGGTAAATGTTTTATTACCATTACCTTTCCATCCGCTTTTTGCGTCATATTCAAGGGCGCGCAAATTTCTTCGCTTACTTAAACTTAATTTTTCACCACGAGCATATAATCTACGACGCATTTCTTCTATACCGCTTCTGTTTTTTGACATAATTTTTATTATACATTACTACAACTATGGTTTAAAGCGACGGGACGCGCGGATTTAATATGCTCTGAATTATAAAGCTCGCCTCATTCAAAATTTAAGAATAAAAACTTAAAGATTGATTTTGTAATTCAAGATTTATTATATTTCGCTTGGATTTCTTTTTCCACCTCTTCTCTGTCTCTGCCATAGGTCAAATACGAAAATTGCTTGAGAGTTTCAATAATTTCAGGACTTCCTTGAGCCGGTGGAAGTGTTTCAATATTAAAAGGTCTTACTGGTCTGCCATCAACGAGCATTTTCAAATAAGCGTTTCTGTTATCTATATTCATAAGGTCGTTTACGGTAAATACGGGTTCAAATTGATTTTTGAGATATTCTGCATCATCGGCTCCGACTCTGAAAGAGCATATTGAACCGACATTGCCAAATACGGAATTTTTTATTTTATCATCAAGTTGAGCTATAAATTGATGCGCTATCGTGAGACCTAGTTTGTATTTTCTCGCTTCTGAAAGAATTGTGGAAATTGAATCGGTTGTAATATTTTGAAACTCGTCCAAATACAGATAAAAGTCCGGCGTATTTTGTCCTCCTTGCTGTATATCATCTACTCTTGAAAGCGCCGCCATTAAAATTTTACCGACAAGTATAAGACCTATAAGATGCGCGTTTATGTCTCCCAGTCGCCCTTTTGCTAAATTAACAAGCAGAATTTTGCGCTCATCCATAATCTTCCTAAAATTAAAAGACGATTTGCTTTGCGCTATAATGGGACGCATTATGTCGTTCGCCAAGAATACATCAAATTTGCTTGTGATATACGGCACGATGTTCGCGAGAGCGCTTTCGCCTCCGGCTTTTTCAGCAACATCTCTCCAAAACTGCGTAATTATGGGATTTTTACATTCTGAAAGTTTCATTTTTCTAAACTCTTCATTAGCCAATACACGCGACACATCAAGCAGGGTGTTTCCGCTTGAAGGGTCTTCAATAACAAGCATTGTCGCGTTCCGGAAATACTGTTCAAACATAGGACCCATTGATTCCGGAACGTCTCCGTAAAGCTTTTGAAAAATACTGAACATTTCATTTACGACAAAAGTTTTTTGCTCCGGATAATTTTCATCATATTCAAGCATATTAAGCGCCATCGGCCGTTTTGTGTAACCAGGGTCAAAATATATTACATCTTTCATCCTATGTTTTGGCACAGCTCCCAATATGTCGTTAATGTCAACGCCGTGCGGGTCAATTACGCATACCCCGTCGCCATTTTGAATATCTTGAACCGCCATATTTTTAAGCAATGTGGATTTACCGGTGCCTGTTTGTCCTATTGTGTAAAAATGTCGCAAGCGGTCTTCGCGAGTAATACGAACTTCCGTTTCGGAATTTCTATACTTATTTACACCCAAAAGCGCTCCTTCGTTCGGCATATCAAGAGGAGCCGGCGCCGTTCCGGCTTTTGACTGTTTTAATTCCCGAGATGAACTTATACCAGATGATGGAAAATGATAAAGTGTCGTGATCTCTTTCAAATTTAAAGGTAGTTTTTGACCGTCTATAAATCGTCTGTATGAAAAATCGCGAAGAAGGGTTCTTAAACCGCCTCGTTTTGGCTTTTTGAAAGAAAGAGCGTTTCCTTGTGATTCTTCAAACTGATTAAACACCGCTTCAATATCGGATAATATTTTTTGAGCTCTTTGTAATGTTTGCGCCGATGTTATTATGCGAAGATTGACTTTGACGATAGGACTTGAAATTTTTTTGGTAATCTGCTCAACCACTATTTGGTCAATAACAGGAGGAGTATTTTTTTCATTTTTAGACGAACCGCCGCCAAAAACTTGTTTAAATTCTTTAATAAATGAGCCTGTAATACTCTCCGGCATATCAATCGCTTTTTTTACTGATGTTCCTTTTTGAATCTTATCTAGCGCGGATTTATATTTTTTTGTGTAATAATCGCCCATTGGATTGAATATAAGCTGAATTGCCGCCCCTTCGCCATTTTTTTCAAGTTTAGAAAATGATGAAAGTAAAATATTAAGGGGATCGTAATCAAACAAATCATATATTTTAAGAGGAAAAATTTCGTTTCGCGCAAACTTGCCGTATGCGCCGACCGAAATACCTTGTTCATTAAATATATTGTAATCATCTTTGTTTTCAATAACTTTCGCTTGTGGAAAAATTGAAAGAACTTGTTTCTCAAAAAGTTCTTTCTTCTCGTCCGACACAGCCACATAAAAAATCGCTTCCTCTGTTTTATTTGATACTGCGATTTCAAATGCGATATGATTTTTTTCGGATTTCTTTTTGCCAGATATAGCGAGCATTCCGGCGTATAATTGTTCCATTGATGAAATAAGTTCTTTTAGAGGTTTTGTTCTTTCTTTGTCGTCAAACGACACCCCGGGAAGCGCTATCTCAAAAAGCGTCATATGAAGCTGTTTCCACAGAGGATTTTTTTCTTTAAGTCCCGGCGCGGCAAATCCTTCTTTAATGTATTCAACCAAAAAGCGATGAAAATCGTCATCAATGTGAGCGTCGCGCATTTTGCTTATAATAGACAAAGTATTCTTAATTCCCTTCTCTTGGAGTATGCCGAGAAGTTCTGACATTTTATCATCATGCTCTTCGGGAGAGAGTTTCAAAACAATTTCATCTTCTTGTTTTTCTGACAATTTATAATTTTCTTCCAAAATATCTTTCGTATTCTTTTTTTTATATTCGCGTATTTGTCTGCTTATCGCCTCATCAAACGGCGCCATCTCGGCGCCTCGCCTTGCTTCGCCTTCAATGACGGAGGTGCGATCTCCGTCAAGTTCTTTTTCGTGACGCGCCACTTCACCGCGCAGAAAATCAAGCTCCTCCTGTGTGGTGGTGAATTTTTTATTTATGCCTTCTCGCGAAATACCAGTATTTTCCATATTTTACATTATATCTTATATTAGGTCTTTAAACATATTCTTCTCTTCTTCAAAAATTTCTTTTAATGTTTTGGTGTCTTTCCCCAACAAAGCTTTCTCTCTTCGCATCAATATCTCAATCGCTCTGACTAAATCTTGCGGATTTTCCTTTTTAAGAATAATAAACGCCTCAATTTCTTCAGGAGATAGTTTACCCGCTATACGCGTCCAAAAATCTTTGGCGTCATGGCTGATTTTTATATCATCAAGAAAGTTTTTTATTTTAATTTCAGTCATTTGTTTTTTCATTTAAAAAATCTTTGATTGCTTTAATTTTTTCCTGAACAATCGGGTCATCGTCCGCATAATGATAATCTTTTATCATATAAGTAAGGGTTTCCGCGGTATCTTCATAAGTGTTATTCCTCTCGTTGTATTTATATTCATAAGGGTAACGAGGTATTATGCCTCCTTGACCTCCTTCTCCAGCAAAAACACTCACAAATCCCGGATATCTTTTTATACAGACGTTCATGCTCTCTATAAATACTGTCATTATATGTCCATCTGTCTTCTTATTTATCTCTTTAAATTTATCAGCTAATTCTTTATAAATACTCTTATCATTTAATGTTATTAAATGACTTAACTCATGTATATATGTATTTTTATAACTATCTTTCTCTTGTATACTAGCCACTCCCCCACTCACTCTAACTGTATACCAATCCATAAATCTATCCCTTTTTATTAGATCTTTTTTTATCTTTTTTTTATGATTGCATATAATGAGATCATAATTATCAATGTTTGTTTTATCCTGAGCGTTAATTTCTTCTTCTAATCTTAATAATTCTTTTATAAAACCAATATTATCAGATTTTTTATCGAGATCTCTTTTTAATTCAATATCTTTTATTGTGTCAAATTTCTCACAGAAGTTCAGAATTGCTTTCATACTAAATAAATCAGTATCCGCCTTTACAAGGATTATTTTTAATTCATTAAATTTATCTGGAGAAAATGTCTTAATTTCTTCTAATGCGTCTTTAAAATCTTGCAATTCCTCAAGAGAAAAGCCTTCTCCAATAAAAATCTTTTGGTCATACTTTTCTTTTATGAGTTCTTTCTGCTCTATAATAGATTTTTGCATTTCCACGTCTTCTTTTATTGCTTCTTTATCTATTTGCACCATTGCGACAGTTGACTCTTTGGAAAGTTTTTCTTCTCTCTCCGCAAACGCTTTTTCTCCAATGGGGATTGAAAGTATGGTCGCCAAAGTGACCGCGCGCAGTGTTTTTTTGAAATTCTTTTCGTACTCCCTGTATATAGAATGAAAAGCATTTCGCGCGTATTCTTTAATTCTTCCTAAAAATTCTCTTTCTTTATTTTGTATGTCTTCTATTTTTTCTTTTCTTTCCATTTCACTACTATCTTCCACTAATCTACTTTTATTTTTGGTAAAATCCTCAGCACTATTTTGCTCTTTATTAAAATTAAATCTCTCCATATTTAATATTATATTAAGTATTATTTTAAAATCAAAAATGCAAAGCGTTATGCGACCCTATCGCTACAAATTCAACCTTGTTTGAAACTATTTCATCAAAAATCGCTCTAATCTCGCCTGCAACATTAATACTGTAAAGACCCCTTAATTTGCCGTGAAGTTTGTGTACTTGCAAACGTTCGTCTTGCCGATTTTTTATAAAAATAATCTTGAATTACGAAACACAAAAATTTATGGTCTGGTTGAGCAAAAACATTTAGAAGACAAAGAGATTTTGCGACCCGAGGACCTAAATTTTTGCGTTTCGTAATTCACAGTACTATGGTATATTTTTCGTCAACACTTCCGCCTCGCTGTCTGTAATCAAAATCGTATGTTCAAAATGAGCGCTTCGCGAACCATTCGCTGTTTTATATGTATAATCATCATCCATAAGTATTATATCGGCATCACCTTTATTCAGCATCGGCTCAAGCGCCAATACCATTCCCGCTTTTAATTTCTCTCCTGTGTTTTTTTTGCCTCTATTCGGAACATACGGTTTTTCCGCTACTTTATATCCAATACCGTGTCCACCAAGTTCATAAGGCATATTATAACCGCATTTCTTTACAAATCGTTCTATGGCATAACCTATGTCTCCGATTTTATTTCCACCTTTCGCCGCTTTTATACCAACTTCAAGCGCTTCTTTTGTCATATTTATAAGTTTTTGGTCTTCTTTGCTTACCTTGCCTATCGGAATCGTAACTGCCATATCTAAAAACAATCCTCTGTGCTCTAATCCCAAATCAAGCCCGACAATATCTCCTTCCCGTAGGATTTTCGTCTCTTCATTGGGAATACCATGAACAATTTCATCATTTATGGAAACACAAAGAGTGGCGGGATACGGACGGCCCGCGCCTTCGGGTTTGTAATTTAAAAATGCCGGCTTATCTCCGCCTGCTCTTATAAGTTTTTCGGCAAAAGTATTCAAAACAGACACATTAATCTTCACCCTCGCCTCACTTGAAACTTTTTGCAAAATCTCGGCAAGTCGTTTTCCTCCTTCGCGCATAATTTCAATTTCTCTTTTTGTTTTAATCATTGTCATTTCTCCTCAATTTCATACGATATATCGTATGAAATAAATTTTTACTTCAATATTTTATTTTTAGCTTATCAACTATTTCTTTATGCACCTCCTCTATGGTTTGTTCTCCATTAATATCCAAAAAATTATAATCGGGATTGTTTCTAAAAAAATCAATGGTTGGAATTACATCGGTGTGATACCAGTCAATCCTCTTTCTTATCTCCTCCGCTTTATCGTCTTCCCTTCCTCTTTCAGTAAGCCGCTTTGTCGCCCATTCTTCGCTGACATTGAGAAGAATTATATAAGGCATTTTTCTATCGTAAAATTTCATAGCTCCATCAAAAATCGGCGCTTCATCCCTACGGCGCACGAGTCCGTCAAATATTATATGTTCATCTTCTTCCAAATTTTTTATCAAAAAATCGGTCCAAATCCATATAGGCAGAAAAGCAGGCATAAGCTGTCCTGTATTTATAATTTTCTCGGCGCGCTTGCTTGTGTAATAATCAAGTTTAACAAAGTCCCTGAATTTCTGGCCGGTCTGTATATAGAGGACTTTTCTTTTAGGGTCTTCTTTTTTCAGATATTTTATAAGCAAATCCGCCTGTGTTCCCTTGCCTGAACCTGAACATCCGTAGAGTATAAATGTATAAGGTATCATATATTATTAAGTATGAAGCATTGCCAACAAATCGGCAAGCGTACCTCTGTCACTTATAGTTTAAAAATTAAACCATTAACGAACAAATTAGCTTATGGCTGTATTAGCTTTTTTGGTTAGTTTTATCTTGAATTACGAAACGCAAAAATTTAGGTCCTCGGGTCGCAAAATCTCTTTGTCTTCTAAATGTTTTTGCTCAAATAGACCATAAATTTTTGCGTTTCGTAATTCACAGTAGTTTTACAAACTTTATGGACTTTATAACTTTCAACTTATCATTAGTATTCTCTCATTGAGATTTGCGCTTCAATTTTTCGTATCAAGTCAATAACAACTGATACAGCTATTAAAAGCGCCGTGCCTCCTATGGCAAGGGCGGTAATACCTGTAATCGCCTGCATACCAAGCGGAAGAATTGCGATAACGCCTAAGAAAATAGCTCCGACTAAAGTAATACGAGTTAAAATCTTTCCTATATATTCCGATGTGTTTCTGCCAGGTCTTACACCAGGAACAAACGCTCCGCTTTTCTGCAGATTTGTGGCGATTGAATCGGGGTCAAAAGTAACAGCTGTGTAAAAATATGTAAATAAAAATACAAGCATAAAATAAAGTCCAGCGTACACCCAGCCATTTTCTAATACACCGAGTATAAAATTGGATATTGAAACAATAAATTGACTGTTTATATTCGCGATAAAATTAAGAATCATTTGAGGAAATAATAATATTGAAAGCGCAAAAATAATCGGTATCACGCCCGCTTGATTGACTCTCAAAGGTAAATATGTGGAAATACCGCCATAAACTTTCATCCCTCTAACTCTTTTCGCATAAGTTATAGGTATTGGTCGTTCCGCCTCCGTAACCACCACAACCCCTGCTGTAATTAAAAGTCCCACCGCTATAAACCCTAAATAAAGAGGTATTTGCGACACATTAAAAGTAAAGATAAGCTGATTTATCGTATTTGGAAGACCTGCCACTATGCCCGCGAAAATAATAAGCGAGACTCCGTTCCCGATACCAAACTCTGTTATAAGCTCGCCAAGCCACATCAGAAGAACGGACCCCGCCGCTATAACAATCACATTCGTAATCAAACTAAACATACCGAGGTCTGGAACTATCCCCTGCTTTGTCAGAAGAAGAATAAAAGCGAAACCCTGCATAAGAGCAAGCGGAATAGATAACAATCTGGAATACTGACTGAATTTCTTTCTACCAGCTTCGCCTTCCTCCTGATAAATAGCTTTTAATTTTGGGGACATTATCGTAAGAAGCTGCATAATAATTGAACCAGTGATGTATGGAGCCACGCCAAGCATAACGATTGAAAGATTTGACAGACCACCGCCTGAGAAAATATTAAGAAGTCCTAAAAATTGATTGTTTGAAAAAAATTGCTCTAATTGAAAAATATCAATTCCTGGGATTGGAATAACCGCCAGTAATCTAAATAAAGCAAGTATAATAAACACAAAAAATATTCTCTCGCGAAGGATTTTGTCCTTGAAAATCAAATTTAGTTTTGCTAAAAAATTTGTCATTTTATTTTATAATTTATAATTTATTAGGATTTATTTCTTCCGTGATTTATTTTTTTAATAAATTAGAATTTAATTTTTTTCAGATTTAACCGCTCCACCCGCTTTCTCAATTTTTTCTTTCGCGCTTTTTGAAATCATACATCCCGAAACATTTACTTTTTTTGAGAAATCTCCGGAACCAAGTATTTTAATTTTAGGAATTTGTCCTTTGTGTATGTTTATAATGCCTTTTTTAATTAAAGTTTTTGGATTTACTTGTTCTCCGTCTGAAAATTTAATTTCTATGGACGCAAGATTAATCGGCTTCGCTTTCTCGCCTATCGGATTAAATCTATATCCTCTCCGTTTAGGGAGTTTTTTTATGGCATCGCGAATCTCAGGGCGAATCCTATGGCCGGCGCGCGCCTTTTGTCCTTTAGTTCCTCTTCCTGATGTTTTACCGCGTTTTCCGCCACGACCAACACGAATGCCCTTTCTGGCTTTTTTATTTCTTTGTAATTGATGTAATTGCATAATAATTAAATGAATTAGCGAATGATTAAAATATATAAATCTCCATAATTTTTTTGTTTATTTTTTGAATCATAAACTAATTAAGCTGTTTGAGAGCTTCTATCGCCGCTCTGGCATTATTCAACTTGTTTTTGCTACGAGAGAGCATTTTTGTCGTTACATTTTTTATTCCGGCAAGTTCCAGCACATTTTTTACAGAACTTCCGGCAACAAGCCCTTTTTCAGGAGATGGAATAATTGAAACTATAGACGCGCTATATTTCGCGCTAACATCATACGCAATCATCATATTTTTATCCAAAGGCACTTTTATCATACTCTTTTTCGCATCTCTTGTCGCTTTTTCAATAGCAAGCGATGTGTCCGACGCTTTTCCTATACCAATACCCACGGAACCTTTCCTATTTCCGGAAATCAACACTACGGAAAAACTAAATCTTCTTCCTCCGGCAACAACACGAGTAACTCTTCTAATACTTATTATTTTTTGGTCAAATTCAGAACGAACTTTAGTGGCGCGTCTAGAAGGTCTGCTTTTTTTGTTTTTTGGTCTTTGTCTTTCATTTTTTTCAAATCTTTTAAAAGTATCCTGAACTGGCGGTTTTTTATTATTTGTTAATGAATCTTTTATTTCTTTATTGTTTTTTTTGTCAATCATTTTTTATATTAAAATTTAAGTCCATTTTCTCTCGCACTGTCCGCGAAAACTTTTATTTTACCTGAATAAAGAAAACCTCCTCTATCAAATACGACAGAGTTTATTTTTTTATCCAATGCCATTTTTGCGACCACTTTGCCCATATCGCGAGCTTTTTCCGTCATTGTTTTTCCTTTTATGCCATCTGACGAAATACCAAAAATAGTTTTGCCGTTTTCATCGTCAATAAGCTGTATATAAATATGTTTATTTGATTTAAAAAAAGATATACGCGGTCTGTTTTTATCACCAGAGATTTTAACTCTGATTTTTTTATGTCTTCTTTGTCTTTTTTGTATTTTTTTATTTATTTTATTCATAATTGCTTTGGATTTATAAATTAATAAAGTAATTTTGTAATAAATAAAATTTATTACTTTATGGCTTTATTTAATTTGTTTATGTTACCGCTCTTTTGCCTTGTTTTCTTCTTACGACTTCATCCTCATATCTAATACCCTTTCCTTTATATGGCTCCGGTTTCTTTATTGCCCGTATCTTTGCCGCGAACTGTCCGACGCTTTCTTTGTCGGAACCTGAAATGCTTATCGTATTTTTCTCAACGGATACGGTAAGTCCTTTTGGGATTGTTATCTTAACCTGATGTGAAAAGCCGACATTAAGCGCAATAACTTCTCCTGTTTTTTCCACTTTATATCCGATACCTTCAATCAAAAGTTTTTTTGTGAATGGTTCATTAACACCTTTAAGCATATTTACAATATGCGACGCATAAGTCCCCCAAAGCATATTTGAATTATTTGTGATTTTAATCGGTTTAAGCGTAATTTGTTTGTCTTCAATTTTTATGACAATATCCGGTTTAAACACGCGACTTAATTCTCCAAGAGGTCCTTTCACGAAAAAGACCCCGTCAAAAAATCTAACTTCTGTTTTTTCCGGAATATTGATTTGTTGTTTGCCTATACGGCTCATAATATATTATTAATTCTTGAATTACGAAATACAAAAATTTACGGTCTATTTGAGCAAAAATATTTAAAAGATAAAAAGGTTTTGCGATTCAAGGACCTAAATTTTTGCATTTCGTAATTCATGGTATTAAATTATAAATTCTGATTTCTAAATAATATCAAAACTAAAAATTTTATCGTTATAAATTCGTATTCTGTTTACCATATTTTGAATAATGCTTCGCCTCCGACTTTATTTTTACGCGCCTCCTCTCCCGTTAACACGCCTTTCGGAGTTGAAAGCAATAA
>MFAC01000026.1 GCA_001774455.1 Candidatus Campbellbacteria bacterium RIFCSPLOWO2_02_35_12 | reverse complement strand
AGAGTAAATGGTATCCTCATCATGCTCAACAATAATTATTGTATTACCGAGGTCGCGGAGATTAAGAAGTGTTTTTATCAGTCGTTCATTATCACGCTGATGAAGTCCTATTGTAGGTTCATCGAGAACATAGAGCGCGCCAACAAGACCGGAGCCGAGCTGCGAAGCGAGTCGTATCCTTTGCGCTTCTCCGCCCGATAGCGTATTTGCCCGCCTATTGAGCGTCAGATAATCAATGCCTACATTAAGCATAAATTGCAAACGATTTGTTATCTCTTTTATAACAACATTTGAAATCTCCCTTTCTTTTTTTGTAAGTTTGAGTTTATTAAAGAATTCATGGGCGCGCTTTATGGACATATTGGTCAAATCAACAATATTAATTTGTTCCCCCAAATATACGGATAGAGCTTCTTTTCGCAGACGCGCGCCTCCGCAATTCTCGCATATTTCGCTTCCAAAAAAATATTTTGTCCCCAGTCCATTGCATACTTCGCACGCGCCATAAGGGCTGTTAAACGAAAAAAGACGCGGCTCAATTTCAAGAAATGAAAATCCGTCATACGGGCACATAAATTTCGCAGAAATGATTTTCTCTACGCCTTTTGAATCCTCAATCTTGATAAGTCCGTCAGACTCTTCAAGCGCTTTTTCTATCGCTTCTCTTAATCGTTCAAGCGCATCTGTTTTGTTTTTTTTAAATTCAGCTATGGATATTTCGTCCACAAAAACATCAATACTGTGTTTTTTGTTTTTTTTAAGAATAATTTGCTCTCGCAAATTTTTTATTTTGTCATCTATTTTTACTTTACTATATCCTTTGCCGAGCAAATCATATAAAAGCTGATAGTATTCCCCTTTCCTTCCGACTACAACGGGAGCGAAGATTTTTAGCGCATCTTTATCTTGTCTTTCGCTAACTGTTTTTAGAATTGTCTCTATAATTTCTTCATTTGAAAGTTTTTTGATTTCGCGACTGCATTTAAGACAATGCGGTTTTCCAATTCGTGCGTATAAAACACGAAGATAGTCGTAAATCTCCGTTATTGTTGCCACCGTTGAGCGTGGATTGTTTGAACGACTTTTTTGGTCAATTGATATCGCGGGAGACAATCCGATTATTTCATCGACATCAGGTTTTTGCATTTGACGCAAAAATTGCCGAGCATACGCGGAAAGCGATTCAATATAACGCCTCTGACCTTCGGCAAAAATAGTGTCAAATGCCAAAGATGATTTTCCCGAGCCGGAAAGCCCGGTAAAAACAATTATTTTATTTCTTGGCATCTCAACGGTAATATTTTTGAGGTTATGAGTTCGCGCTCCTTTTACTATAATTTTATTTTCCATACATACATTAAAATCCCCTATTTTATTCATAGGGTTATGTTAATTTATATCAGCAGTATAAACTAAATTTAACAAAAAGAAAACCCCGCCATTAACAATGAAGATTTAATGATTTTGGACGATACATTAAGATTTTCGGTTCTATACCACAATATCAAGGTTCAACCTCGGTATCAGACCTTGGTATTGCTTTATTACTGTGAATTACGAAACGCAAAAATTTAGGTCCGCGAATCGCAAAATCTCTTTGTCTTCTAAATGTTTTTGCTCAACCAGACCATAAATTTTTGCGTTTCGTAATTCAAGATTATTATGTTATTTTGTCAATATTTTTATCTCATCCCGCAGTATGGCGGCTGTTTCAAAATTAAGAATTTTTACGGCTTCTGCCATTTGCTTTTCTTTTTCTTTGATAAGTTTCTTTGGATTCTTTTTGTATAAATCGCTGTCAATAATTAAAAGTGTCTCAATAGATTTCTGATGCTCCGTCTTTATTTGGTCCGTAATATCTTTAATATTTTTTATGATTGTTTTTGGAGTAATATTATGTTTTTTATTGAACGTGAACTGAAGTCTCCTTCTTCTGTTCGTTTCATCAATCGCTTTTTTCATTGAACCGGTGATTTTGTCCGCGTATAAAATCACGCGTCCGTCGGCGTTTCGCGCCGCGCGTCCTATTGTCTGAATCAAACTTGTTTCCGAGCGCAAAAACCCTTCTTTATCCGCGTCCAAAATTCCTATTAAGACAACCTCCGGCAAATCAAGTCCTTCACGTAATAGATTTACACCAACCAAAACATCGAACTTCCCTTTTCTAAAGTCGGTAAGAATTGTAATTCTATCCATTGTTTTTATGCCGCTATGCAGATACTCCGTTTTTATTTTTTTATTTTTTAAATATTCCGATAAATCTTCAGCCATTTTTTTTGTAAGAGTTGTCGCAATCGCCCGTCCGCCTTTTTTAACCATTTTTTTAATCTCTTCTATAAAATCTGCCACCTGCCCGCCATACTTATTCGGACGTGCGACGTCCGAATTTATTGGACGGACAATTATCTCTGGGTCAATAAGTCCTGTGGGTCTTATTATCTGCTCCGCTATCCGTTCGCTGTGTTCAATTTCATATTCAGCGGGAGTGGCGGATGTATAAATAGTTTGCCCTACTTTTTCTTCAAACTCTTCAAAATTAAGGGGTCTGTTGTCAATTGCTGATGGTAATCTGAAACCGAACTCTATCAATGTTTTTTTTCTTGCTCTGTCTCCGAAATACATTCCTCTAAGTTGTGGCACGGTAACATGCGATTCATCAATTATCGTAAGAAAATCCGCGGCGCCGTTTTTTTTGCGCGGAAAATAAGAAAGTAAAGTATATGGCGCCTCTCCCTCTTTTCTACCGTCAAAATGCCGAGAATAGTTTTCAATACCGTTTGTATACCCAATCTCTCTTATAAGAGCAAGGTCATAATTGGTTCTTCTTTTTAATCTTTCATATTCCAAGATTTTGCCTGCGGTTTTTAGTTCGGAAAGCCGTTTTTTAAGTTCTTTTTTAATATCAATTATGGCGCGTTTTCTCTCATTCTCGGGCATTACAAAATGTTTTGCGGGAAAAAGAAAAAATGATTTAATATCTTTTTCCAATATAGCCCTTGAAATCCCATCAATTTTATCTAGCTTTGCGGTCTTATTGCCAAGTAATTCTATTCTGTATATAATCTTTTCATTGACGGGCATTATTTCAACAATATTACCTATCGCCCTAAACTTGCCTGGCGACAGGTCGGCATTTGTTCGTTCAAAATATATTCCAATAAGTTTTTTTATAATCTCCGTTCTCGTTATTTTTATTTTATTTTCAATTTTTATATTCACTTTTTCATATTCAACAGGATTTCCAAGTCCGTAAATTGCCGAAACTGATGCGACTATAATGACATCTTTGCGTGTCAAAAGCGCTTGTGTGGCGGCATGCCGAAGCCTGTCAATTTCTTCGTTGATTTGCGTTTCTTTATCAATATATGTGTCTGTTATCGGCAAATACGCCTCCGGCTGATAATAATCATAATACGACACAAAATAATGCACAGCGGCATTCGGAAAAAATTCTCTATACTCTTGAGCCAACTGCGCCGCGAGTGTTTTATTATGCGCCAAAACAAGCGTGGGCTTTTGCGTTTTTTCAATAATATTCGCGATTGTAAATGTCTTTCCGCTTCCCGTTACGCCCAAAAGCATCTGATGCCGAGCGCTCGCTTTAATGCCGTCGTCAAGCTCTTTAATCGCTTTTATTTGGTCTCCGGCTGGTTTGAAATTTGATTTTAATTTAAATTTATTATTCATAATATTTTTTCAAAAATTCTTCTTTTAATTCATAAAATTTTTCATCTAAAATTGACTGCCTAATATTTTTTACCAGATTAACTATGAAATATAAATTATGAATTGACGCAAGAGTTGAAGCGAACATTTCTTGAGCGCGGAAAAGATGCGAAAGATACGCTTTTGTATAATTCTCGCAAGTATAACATTTGCAATCATCTTCTATCTTTGAGAAATCTCGCGAGTATTTTACTTTTATAATATTTATTCTTCCGTGTTTTGTATATAACATTCCCGTACGCGCGATTCGCGTAGGAGAAACACAATCAAATGAATCTATTCCATTCTCAATTCCTATAAATAAATCGGACGGTTCTCCTATACCGAGCAAATGTTTTATTTTTTCTTTCGGTAAGAGATCGTTAACAAAATGGAGCGTTTTATCTAATCCTTCTTTTGAAAACGACCCGCCTATGCCAAAACCGTCAAAATCCATTTTGCCTATAATTTTCGCGCTTTTTTTTCGCAAATCTTCAAACTTTCCCCCTTGAACAATTCCAAACAATGCCTGTTTATTTCCGCTTGAAAGCTGAACTTCCAAACGATGATTATTGTTGTAATTAAGAGACCTTTTCGCCCATCTATGAGTTCTCTCCATCGCTTCTTTTTGATAATTATATTCCGCGGAAGACGAAACACATTCGTCAAATGCAAATATTATATCGGCTCCGATATTATTTTGAATTTCTATTGATTTTTCCGGAGTAAAAAAATGTCTGCTTCCATCTATACAGGAGCGAAATTCCACGCCGTCTTCGTTTATTTTTACCAATTTCGTATGAACGCTTTGAACTTTATCTGAAATATTCAAAGAATGGTTTGAAATGTTTTTTTGAAATTCAAATTTATTCTCATTTGAACCAAATCCGGCACCTAGAGAGAACACCTGAAAACCACCCGAGTCGGTGAAAGTCGGACCATTCCAATTCATAAATTTATTTAATCCACCTGCTTTTTTTATAATATCATCACCCGGCTGTAAATATAAATGATATGTATTGCCAAGCACCGCTTGCGCGCCAAGATTGCCGACTTGTTCAGGCGAGAGCGATTTCACCGCGGCTTTTGTTCCGACAACAATAAAAGCGGGTGTTTCTATGATACCATTTGGAGTTATAAATTCTCCGACTCTGCCAAGTTTATTTTTAAGTTTTTTCTTAATTTTAAACATATCCTTAAATATTGAGAGCTATAAAGTTCATAAAGTTGAAATTGAAAATTTTAAACTTTATATTATTATTTTGATTTTTAATTTAATATTATGCTTTTCAAAAATTATACCGAGAAAGAGTTTCGTAATTCAAAGTACTATAAATATCGCTAAATAGCAAACCCCCGCAAGTCAAAAACTTGCGAGAGTTTGCTATTAAAATTCTCTAAAATTAGAATTAGAATTAGAATGTTTCTTGGTCTTCCACAGCAAGCAATTCAATATCAAAAAATAAAGTTGAATTTGCCGGAATATTTCCTATACTTTGACTACCGTAAGCAAAATCAGACGGAATCACAAGTTTTCTTTTTCCACCGATTTTCATTCCTGAAAATCCCATTTCCCATCCTTTTATAACTTGTCCCGCTCCGAGAATAAATCTAAAAGGGGCATTTCTCTCAAGAGAGCTGTCAAATTTTGTCCCGTCTTCAAGGGTTCCTGTATAATGCACCGTTAATATCTGACCTTGTTTTGCTTCTTCTCCGTTTCCTAAACTTATATCTGTTATAGTCATATTATTTGTGTCTGATGAAATAATTTTATTATCTTTTTCAGTTGTTAATTTTCCCAAAGACGCGCCGGTGGCGCTTGAATTGATTTCTATTTTATTTAAAATAAAACCGACGATACTTGCGGCCGCGAAAA
>MFAC01000025.1:1072-5972 GCA_001774455.1 Candidatus Campbellbacteria bacterium RIFCSPLOWO2_02_35_12 | reverse complement strand
ATAGATATTCCGCGAATAAATTTTGAGCGAATAAATCTGTCGCTGTTAAATCTTTCTCGGGATATTTATTATCGTCTTCTTTTTTTTTCAAAGCCAGCGTATTGTAAAGTTTATCATTCGGACCCGCAATAATAGGATTTCGTCCAACAACAACTTCTTCGCCATCAGGCGTCCTGTCTCCGTCAGTGTCGGGATTATGCGGGTCGCTCCCCCATAACGCTTCCTCCCAATCTTTTAGTCCGTCTCTGTCGCTATCTTTTTCCGCTATGTTTTTTATGGCTTCAGCTTGAATTTCGGCATTTAAATTATTGACGGAAAGTATACCGATTGTTCCATATTGAGAATGACTTGAACGAGACGCAAGAAAACCAATTGCCACCGCTAAAAGCAAAACAGCGAATGCAATTCTAAATTTTTTCCATAATAAAAAATTCATTGAAATGTATATAAATTATAGCAAATAAACAAATTTTAAGCGTTAATGTTGTCATTTTTATGTGGATAATAAAATTTCGTTTTACTTTTTTGTGATATTATTGATATATGTTTTATGCAAAAAAAATAACTTTGTTTTTACTGATTGTTTTCTTTTCCGCGGCGGCCATTTATCCGATTTCAGCCACCGCGCAAATATCGTCATTGTATTCTTATTCATATTCGGGCATTAAACCATTTGGAGGAAGAATTATAAGCATGCAGCCGTGCAAATCGCCTGCCGGAATAATGTTAAATATCGGGGGTCCAGCGGGAGGGCAATTTCTCTTGACGAACAGCAGTAAAATATTTGATTATGGCGTATTTGCTCCCGGTGTATGGACACTCGGAAACGCAAGTCCTTCAACCGTAACCTGCAAAGGTAAAAGTGGATTGTTTTCTGGGAGTTTTGCGGTAAAGATGGCTGTATCTATGGCGGTCAGCTATGGAATAAATGCTCTTTTCCCCGGTATTGGTTTATTTTTTAATACGGGATTTGATACTTTACCACAAATAGGTCTAAATATCGGGAATATTTCTGGTCTGATAAGTAGATTTGGTTTCGGAAAAAAACTTGACACCCTGGGACATCCGCACATTATTCAAATGGTCGGCACAAGTCTTACTCCTTAATAAAATCTATAAGTCTTATTGGTCATATAAGTCCTATTAGTCTTTTAGTCTTTGCGCGAGTGTTTTCCACTGCTCAAGCGCGACATCCTCGGCGCGCGCGGTGTCAGAAATGCCAGTTTGTCTGAAGGCTGATTGAAGTTTTTCTTTATCCTCTAAAATGCTTAAATTACTTATTAAAAACTTCCTTTTATGAGCAAAACCGGCTTTCATAATTTCAAAAAATCGTCTTTCATTTTCTTTGCAAAGATAGATATTATTAGAATCTTTATCAAAGAAAAATTCTTTTGAAATATTGTTTATCTCAAGAATCGCCGAGTCCACTTTCGGAGCAGGATTAAAATTCCCCGCTTTAACCGTTTGAATATATTTCGGTTTACCATACGCTTTTACGCTTATGGATAAAATACTTTCTTTTTTTGCTTTTACTATTCTCTCCGCAACTTCTTTCTGAATAAGTAAAATCATTTTGTTCGGTTGGATATCGGATGAAAGTATTTTTCTCAAAAATCTGCCCGTAATATAATATGGGATATTCGCGACAATTTTATAATTATCGTTTTCAAGTCCATATTGTTGAAAATCAAAATCTAAAATATCGCCATATATTAAAATTAATTTACCCATCCTTATTTCTTCAGAAAATTTTTCTTGCAAAAAAGGTATCAAAGTAATGTCTTTCTCAACAGCAATAACCTTCCCAACTATCCCTGTCCCAAGCAAGGTTTGGGTCAAAATACCTTTTCCTGGACCTATTTCTAATACAATATCCTTTAAATCAAGATTCGCGATTTTAATTATCTTATCAATCACAGATTGTGAAGTAAGAAAATTTTGTCCTAATAATTTTTTTGCTTTCATATTTGTTTTGATAGCTTTACTATCTTCATTGGCCACATTAGCTTCATAATTATTCAATAACAGCGTCTTCAAACACCGCTTCGTCCAAAAGACAATTGTCTATATCTAAAATAAATTCGGAAGGCGGATTTGCCGTCTGCGAGCCAAAAATCATTCTCGTTGACGCGTATGTAAGAAAAATTTTTTTCTTCGCCCGAGTAAGCGCGACATAAAACAATCTTCTTTCCTCTTCTTCGTCTTTTTTCTCATCTGAGCGCGAGATATGCGGGAAAAGTCCGTTTTCAAGCCCCGTAATAAACACATACTCAAACTCTAATCCCTTAGATGCGTGGACAGTCATAAGCCGCTCCGCGTTTTTTTCTTCTTTAAGTTCATCTTGGTCGGAAGCAAGCGCGGAGTCTTCCAAAAGTTTTTCTATTCCGTCCAGCGTAGGTAAATTGTCATATCTTGTCGCAAGTGTTACGAGCTCTTTTATATTTTCCAATTTTTCCAAATCTTCCTCATTTTCTTTTTTCAAAATATTTTCAAATCCTGATTCTTTAAAAATAAATTTTATTGTCTCGCTTATTTTCGCGCTCATAGTGGTCTCCACTATTTTTTTAAGAAGTAATCTAAAATCGGCGAGCTTTTGTTTAATTCCCTCATTCAGTTTATTTTCTTTTCCCTCCGCTATTTTCAAAAGCGTTACCTTACCTATCCCCCTCGGTGGTATATTTATAATTCTTTTCATATCCGATATGCTTTCAGGATTAAGAGCCGTTCGCAAAAATGCTAAAATATCTTTCACTTCTTTCCGTTCAAAAAAACGGGTGCCGAGCACTTGATACGGCACGGAAAGAGATAGAAACGCTTCTTCAAGGACGCGTGACTGAAAATTCGCGCGATAGAGAACGGCTATGTCTTTCGGCTCCACGCCTGATTTAATAAGTTCTTTTGATTTAAGTGCGACAAAATGCGCTTCTTCAATTTCGCTCTCCGCGGAAAAGAGCATTATTTTTTCTCCTTCGGTATTTTTTGTAAAAAGATTTTTTTCTTTGCGGTTTTTATTTTTAACAATAATAGAGTTCGCGGCTTGAATAATTGTCTTGGTAGAACGATAATTTTCTTCAAGCGATATTACCGTGGCGCCTGGATAATGTTTTTCAAAATCCAATATGTTTCGCATATCCGCCCCTCTCCAGCTATACACATTTTGGTCTCCGTCTCCAACAACGCATATATTATTATGTTTGCGCGCAAGTAAGTTTACAAATTTATATTGAACTTTGTTTGTATCTTGGTATTCATCTATATGAATGTATTTCCAAAAATTCTGATAATGCTCTAAAACTGTTTCGTCCCGTTTCAAAAGCATAACCGTTTCCAAAAGAAGGTCGTCAAAATCATACGCTTTTTCTTCTTTCAAGATTTTTTCATATTTATGCCAAACCACCGCAACAATTTTGGGAAAGTATGAATTGCCCGCGTTTTCTTCGTACATTTCAAGAGATATCGCTTCGCCTTTTTGTTTTGAAATTATATTTAATATTGCTCTCGGTTCATATTGTTTTGGGTCAAAATTGGATTTTTTAATCGCCTCTTTTATCGCGCGCAATGAATCATTTCTGTCAAAAATATGAAAATGTCGAGTAATATTAAGCCGCCGAGCGTTCTCTTTCAAAATATGAACACCGAGCGCGTGAAATGTGCATATATACGGCTCCTCATTTATAGAAATTGGCAAATTTATCTCTTTGTCATTATTTAATAAATCTTTAACTCGTTCTTTCATTTCTTTTGCTGCTTTATTGGTAAATGTTACCGCGAGAATATCACTCGGTCGAACTCCGGATTTTATGAGATTAAGTATTCTATGCGTAATGGTTTTCGTTTTTCCGGCTCCGGCTCCCGCAATAATCAAAAGCGGGCCGTCTTTTTGTAAAACAGCTTCTCTTTGCCGCGTATTAAGTCCTCTTAAATGCATTTATGTAATATAACATATTTTACCCGCTCTTTATCGCGCGATTTTTGGTCTTAATATGTTTTTTAAGATAAAAAAAGAATTTTACGGGCAAGTGGATAAAGTAATTGACTTTCTATATTTAGACGAGTATAGTGAGTAAATACTAATATGAAAGTAATTTCTTTATGGCTTAATAAAGCCATATTTGGTTGAAATACTGGCGCGGTCGCAATAAAATTCAATTTATAATTCCTATAAATCAAGACCCTGATTCTACATATAAATTTTCAAACCTACCGGCCGCGACCCGCGCGGCACAGGCGGGAAATCAGGCGACATTAACAAATTTTTGGAAACTTTTTGTCATAAAGTTTGTTTTGTCTATAACAATATTTATCGCTCCCATATACGCTAATGCCGGTATGTTTTCTTTTGTGTCTAATATGCTTTCTTTATCAAAAAATGAAGATATTAAAATAACTAATTCGTATAATTCCCAGACACTGCCAATACTGCGCGCCGCATTAAATATTGACCCAAACCCGTCAAAAGGAGGAGGTGAAATAATCATTGTTAATAATGAAGCTCTACTTTCAGAAATTGGTCCATCAGGCACGCTTGCTGAAATAGAAGAAAAACCAAAAACATCCGACCAAATCAGCATATATGTCGTGCGAGAAGGAGATTCTCTTTCACAAATAGCGAAAATGTTTAATGTGTCCACAAATACCGTTATCTGGGCAAATGATATAAAAAGTGGTTCTTTTATATCTCCAGGGCAAACACTTATCGTACTTCCAATAACAGGAATCCGTCATACGGTTATAAAAGGCGAGACAATAAAAAGCATAGTGGAAAAATACGACGGCAATTTAGATGAGGCTCTTCAATATAACAATTTAACGAAAGATTCTATTATCGCTATTGACGACATAATCGTTGTGCCTGATGGAGAAATTGCTTCGCCTGCCTACAATTCTTCAAATATAAATA
>MFAC01000025.1:0-1062 GCA_001774455.1 Candidatus Campbellbacteria bacterium RIFCSPLOWO2_02_35_12 | reverse complement strand
CCGTTGACCTTGCTGCGGAGACGGGAACTCCGATTATGGCGGCCGCTTCAGGCGAGATTATTATAAGTAAAAATTCTGGATGGAATGGCGGTTACGGCAAATACATAGTCATTAAACATAACAATGGCACGCAAACTCTTTATTCTCATAATGATAATAATATCGTCTATACCGGTCAATACGTGATTCAAGGACAGATTATCGGCTATGTCGGCTCAACAGGCCGTTCAACGGGTTCTCATCTTCACATTGAAGTCCGAGGAGCTGAAAATCCATTTAAATAATAAATTAAATTGTTCCTTGCGTTTTATTTCTATTGGATTATTTTGAATTACGAGACACTTTCTTAGCATTGTCTTTACGTGATATGTATAAAATCTATATTATTAAAAGATATTGTGTATTATAATATCAATACGCGTAAATATAATGAGATTATCAAACAAAAACGGATTTACAATAATAGAATTGCTTGTGTCTTTGGCAATTATCGCTATGCTTTTTTCAATAACATTTACTCTGCTAAGCGGCATTCGTCAAAAATCTCGCGATGCGCGAAGAATGTCAGATGTTAGAGAAATAAAAAAAGCGCTTTCTTTATACGCAAATCAAAACAATAAATTTCCGTCAAGCGCGACAGAAACAATAATCACAGGAGATGATATTATATCCGTAGAGCTTGAAGGCGCAGGCGTAATATCTAAAATGCCTGCGGACCCTATGCATCCAACATATGCATACGCATATCAAACCGACACGCAGGGCAATACATATACAATTTCTTTCTGTCTTGAAACAGACGATATACCAAATTATTCCAAAGGGTGTGCGAACGAGATAACGCCTTAATCTTAGATTAAGATAAATAATATAAATAAAAATTATATGGAACAATTACTTCTGGAATGGAGCGCTTATGAACATAATCATATACGTAAAAGTTCTGATTGGTTTTGGGTATTTGGCATTATAACAATAACAGGCGCCGTAGTCTCAATTATTTTTAATAACATATTGCTTGCAATTGTAATTTTAACAGGCGCTTTCGCCCTCGCTCTCAAT
>MFAC01000024.1 GCA_001774455.1 Candidatus Campbellbacteria bacterium RIFCSPLOWO2_02_35_12 | reverse complement strand
AAAAATTTAGGTCCTCGGGTCGCAAAATCTCTTTGTCTTCTAAATGTTTTTGCTCAACCAGACCATAAATTTTTGTGTTTCGTAATTCAAGATAATTTAAATATCAGATACAATTTTACAAATAATCTCAAGATATTTTGATTACCCCGTTTTAACTCTGAGTTTAGTTTGCTTTTCTTTATTTACTTTTGGCAATATAAGAGTTAAAAGTCCATGTTTTTCAATCGCGGTTGACGCTTCAACTTCAATTTCTTGCGGGAGAAGAATCGTTCGCGAAAACGCGCCCCAGTAAAGTTCTTTATAAAAATAATTATCCTCGCTGATTTCTTTTGTATTTTCGCGTCTTCCTTTTATTGTTACCATATCTCTCGTTATGGATACATCTAAATTTTCCGGTTTTACACCAGCTACGATGGCTTTTATTATTATTTCATCCGGATTTTGATATACATCAACCGTTAACTGCCCGTCGCCATTTTCTTCTTCTATAAAATCATTCAGCGTCGTATCACGAGCGTCATCGGCGTATTCCGGCTCAGCAGTATCGTTTGCTTCATAATCTTTTACATTCACAGTTCCCGTAAGTCTTTCAAAAAAAGATGGTTTTTTTGTCATAATATTTTATTTATAAAAAATCGGGTTTTTAATTCGTTTTATTTTTTCAAAAAGCAAAATGAGAATAACTATTCCAATCCATACAAAAAAGAATATGGTTAATATCTTCTCACCGCTTTCTTTTATTATAAAAAAGTTAAACAAAGTATGCAACACTATTGCAAGGATAAGTCCTAAAAATGTATATATCTTTTTTAATGTTTCTCCGCGATAAAAAGAAAACGCTATCATAATGCCGACTGTGGCGGAGGAGAGCGTATGCAAAAGCGTTGCTCCCAAGAAACGCAAATTACCGTTTATAATTGTATTTGTTATATTTCCGTCAATTAAGAGATTTATAAGAAAAAGTGTATTTTCAAGAGCCGCGAAACCAAGCGCTACGGTTATCATATAAATTACAATATCTATCGGCTCATCCACAGCTTTTTTCTTAAGAACAGAAAAATACGCGCCGGCAAATTTTAAGATTTCTTCAATTACCGACCATAATATTATAAGCAATATGCCGGTAAAATATGTATTGGCGTATTTCTCAAAAGGAATGGCAACAAGAACAGCAATCATACCGGTGGCAAAAGCAAACAATAAAAGCCCTTTTGGTTCAGGATTTTTTTTATCTTCTTTGAGCCAAAAATATAGCCAAAGCAGGGCGGGAATAATGCCTCCTAAAATTGCGTATAAAAATGTTTGAAACGGAAGCATAATTTTATTTTAAATTTAGAATCGTATAAAAATCTATAATCATCAATTCAAATTATCAATAAATTATAGATTTTTATCATTCGGCCATTCGGAAATTATAAGAAATCCACTGTCTTTTTTTGGCAAGTTTTGCCATATCTCTTCCGTAACGAATGGCGTAAATGGATGAAGCAGTTTCAGACACACCGTGAGTATTTGATACAGAGTCCATTTTTTGGATAATTTTGCTTTTTCATCATCTTCGTTAAATATAGATTTGCTTTCTTCTATTATAACATCCGCGAGAATATGCCAAATATAATTATAAAGTTTTTCCGCCGCCATATAAAATCTAAACTCTTCCATATCTTTATTTATATTCTCTATAAATTTATAAAGTTCGTCCATTATCTTTTTGTCAGATTCTGTGATTTTCGGTTTATTTTCCAAGTCGGTATCTTCCGTATTTTCAATGACAAATCTTGCAATATTCCAAAGTTTATTCGCAAAATGTTTATAAGCCTTTATTTTATTGTCTGAAAGAGCAATATTGCTTCCGGGAGTATTGCCAATAAGCATTCCCATACGAAAAGCGTCAGTTCCGTATTGTTTCGTCAAGTCAAGCGGATTTATAACATTACCCTTACTCTTACTCATTTTTTTTCCTTTTTCATCCAAGACCATCCCATTCAGATAAATTTTATTAAAGGGTATTTTACCTGTTATATATTTTCCAAGCATTAACATTCTTGAAACCCAAAAAAATATAATATCGCCCGCAGTTTCTAAAATGTCAGTTGGATAATATGTTTTATAATCTTGTGAATTTGGATATCCCAATACCGCAAATGGCCACTGTCCCGACGAAAACCAAGTATCAAATGTGTCGGTATCTTTGATAATATCTTCGTCGCAAGAAGCGCACTTCGTGATTATATTGTCAATATCAACAAACCCATCCGAGCATTTTTCACAAATTTTCGCAGGTATAGGAATACCCCAGACAATCTGCCGCGATATATTCCAATCATTTATATTTTTTAGCCAATGTAACATTATCTTTTTGTAATTCTTTGGAAAATAAATAATATTATTTTTTTCAATTTCCTCAATAATAGGTTTGGCAAGCGGCTTCATTCTAACAAACCATTGTGGCATTATTCGCGGTTCAAGAATTGACAGGCATTTATAGCATTTTTTTATCGTATGTTTGTAATTTTCGTCAATTTTTTCTATAAGCCCGGCATTTTGCAAATCCTCAACAATAATTTTTCGCGCTTCTTTTATTTTTAATCCTTCATATTTTCCGGTATTTTTGTTTAATCGTCCGTATTTATCAATAATTTCTATAACTTCAAGATTATGCCGTAGCCCGATTTCAAAGTCATTTGGGTCGTGAGCGGGCGTAACTTTTACCACACCCGTGCCAAATTCAGGCTCAACAAAATCATCGGCTATCACTTTGAGAATATTTTTTCCGATTTGCGTGTCTATTTTAATTTCTTTTCCTATATATTTTTTATATCTTGCGTCATTTGGATTAACGGCGATTGCCGTATCACCGAATTTTGTCTCGGGTCTTACGGTTGCTATTATAAGAGGTCCGTATTTAATATAATAAAGAGTATCTGTTTGTTCTTCGGATTTTGTTTCAAGTTCAGACAGGGAAGTCTGATGTTTTACACACCAATTTACGATTCTCTTGCCGCGGTATAGAAGTTTGTCATCTGAGAGTTTTTGAAATGTTTTATACACCGTTTTTACAATATCTTTATCCAGAGTAAATTTTTCCCGCGACCAGTCGCAAGAAGCGCCCATTTTTTTTATATGCTCAATAATATTTTTTTTGTTGATTAGCGTAAAATCTAATATCTCTTTATATAATTCTTTCGGTTTCATCTTAAAACGGGAACGGCCTTCTTTTTCTAATTTTTTTTCATAAACTACCTGTGTTTCAAAACCAGCGTGGTCTGTCCCTGGTAGCCATAGCGCTTTTTTTCCGCGCATTCTCGCATAACGGATTATAATATCTTCTATCGTCACAACAAGTCCGTGTCCTGCGTGCAAATCGCCGTTCGCGTTCGCGGGTGGCATTAAAATCGTAAAAGGGTCTTTGTGCCTATTAGGCAAATTATCAGGATTAAAAAAACCGCTTTTTTCCCAGAGTTTGTATATTTTATCCTCCGTTTTTTGAGGGTCGTATGGTTTTAAGAATTTGGCATTCATTTATGAAATGATAGCAAAATATAGCGTTTTGACAAAATTGTAATTTCATATATCATTTATTGTAGAATTGTATATTTTAAATTTTTCATAATGAAAGGGGGAAATCATGAATATATTTTTTGTCGCGCACGTAAATAATGGCAATAAATTGAGTCATAGTAAAGAGCAGGTCAGCAATACCGCTCTATTTTTGAAAAAGAAATATAAATTGTTTATCGGCTCAAGAATTTTGTCGTCTAATGAATCGGTTGTTTTTGCCGAGATAATAAAGAAGACGCTTGGCTTAAAAAAGAACAATAAAAAGGTTGCGTGGTTAAATTATAGGAATTACGCGCACCAAAATAGCCGATTTGAAATTACGGATAGAATATTGAAGTTTGTGAGTAATAAAAAAGGGTTAAGAAATTTAATAATAATTGCGCGTGTTGACAATATAAAAACGATTTTAGATGTGCTTATAAAGGAAAGAAATTTTTGCGGAAACAGTATTCCTCTAACGGAATACAAACACGGCGCATTGTTTTTAGTGGATAGAAACAGGGAGGTCGTGGAAAAACTTTTTGAACCTTCAGAATTTCACAATTAAATCTCTTTTCATATATTAAAAAAATGGGCCCATATGAGAGTATGAGCCCATTTCGTTTTTCTTTACCATTAAATTGCTTTACTAAGCAATTTAATGGTACACATAGGACTGTTCTTAAGAAGACAGTCTTCACACAATCCATTGTGATTCAGTAGGTAATTCAGACCAAGCTTAAGATCTAACATCGGCACCCCTTCTCCCAACTCAATTCTAAAGAGGCTATTTCCAATCCTTACAAAAATACTTCTTTTATTTTTATAAAGACCCAAATAAAGACCCCAATCATATTTTCTCTTCTCTTCAAGGGCCATATCTATGACCCTTTTTCTCGACATGGGTATTCCCATGTCTTTTATATATTTTATAGCTTTGCAATCCTCCGTGATTCTTATCACCATAGTTCTACTAGAAGTAGAAGTCAACATTGTTTTCCTCCTAAAAATTTACGGTTAAAAAACTTGTAGATAATCAATGAAAAAACCGCAAACCCCCTCCTTTCTTTTGTTTTCTTAAAATTTCATCAGTGGGTTGATGTTAAAAAACAATAATCGCATATCGTTTAATAGATATACGACCTTTCCATATAATAGAATATCTTAAATTAAAATATTTGCAAGTAATATATGTTTATAACTCACTTAGGAACCGAGTTTCTAAGCGGGATACTTAAAGAATATTTACAGTTTTACAATTATGAAAGAATACATTTGGGAAAATATTTGAACGGAATGATTCCGGTGGAAAAATGGCAGAAATACTTATCAATAGTGTTACCCTTGAAGGTTAACTAAATAGCTCCATGATATATAGTGCGATTTGGAAACTAGGTTTTCAAGTGGCAGAAAATAATTAATTATTTAAGAATCTTGAATTACGAAACGCAAAAATTTATGGTCTATTTGAGCAAAAACATTTAGAAGACAAAAAGATTTTGCGACCCGAGGACCTAAATTTTTGCGTTTCGTAATTCACAGTAAGAAGTGTTTACTGGGCATTGCCTCAGTAAAAGAGCGTCTGGCCCTCTTTCGCTCTTTCCACTTTTCTCTTACTTTTCGCTTTCCAAACGCGCCTTTAATAAAAATATTGTTTCATCGCGAAGTTTTGCCCGAGCCCAATCTTTTTGACTTTCAGTCAAAAATTCGCCTAGTCCATCCAAAACATTTCGATTGTTCATTTTTTCTAACAACTCTATGCATTTCTCTACAGCTTCCTTATACGAAATACCC
>MFAC01000023.1:4160-5359 GCA_001774455.1 Candidatus Campbellbacteria bacterium RIFCSPLOWO2_02_35_12 | reverse complement strand
CGCTATAAGAAGATGTGGAACTGCAACCGGAAATCGGCTCCAAAGTGCAATTTTTTACGGTTGAACCGCCAGGAAAAACATATTTGGTCATTTGACTGTCAAACCATGCATTACTCATTGAATGACAACCATCTCCAAGAAGCCCTGTCAACTCCGAAGAACAACTCCCTGATACGGAATTATTTTGTTGCCAATCTGTTGAATCAGAAGGGCAACCGCCAGTGGTATAGTTATTAACATCAAGATATTGAGGATAGAAAAACTGGCAGGATTTTACCGTATTAAGCTGGCAATAACGCGTACCCGTACTGTCCCATCGGCTATAAGCAAATCCCGGGCAGGAATTTGCATCCCCGGGATAAGATGAAGTGTTTGTCGGTGGTATGTAATTATCTCCCTCGCAATAATTTCCGTTTTGGTCTGTGAACCATTTACAACCGGGCTGGGTAGAGCATTGTGACTGATTTGTATTGTTTCTACAATCACCCAATAAAGGAGTCTCATTTAAATAGTTGGAAATACAGCTTACTCCGTCAAAATACTGTCCGTCTCCACAATTTAACACTTTCGCGCATTTTTGTGGGTCAGGCATTCCAAAATCAACACTTGAAGAATTTCCTGCATTAGGCATCCAAACATCTGATGAATATCCTGATTTCACATTCGCGCACGCTTGTTTTAGCGCGGCGATTCGCGAATAATCGGTGTCGCTTCTTATCCACGAGCGTAATCCAAAATTATTCCATATTTGTTCTATTTGTCCCTCTTGCGGCGTGTAATAAACAGATGTAGTGGTGGCGGTAGAAACGGAATAATTATTACTGCATCCATATACTAAAACATTGGCACAAAACTGAAGCGAACCACCCGGGGTTCTGTATTGCGTCATTTCAGGATTAAAACAATTTCCGCCGGAGTCCATTGTATGCCAGCCATTTCCATATTTATCGCATTGCGTATATAGAGAACTACCATCCTCTATTGGAACGGGATAAATTGTTGTTGAACCAACTTCGCGCTCGCAAGTTGCGACATCATTTTGTCCTTTGCTTGAAAGTTCATTCCAAGGTGGTGGTATTATACCGGTATTAAGCCAACTTTGTATTTTTCTGCTTGCTTCACCGCTTCCGAATCGTTCCATACAACTTGTGAACGCTGGATTAAAGTAAATACCGCTTCTATATGAAGTTCCGTCGATA
>MFAC01000023.1:561-4116 GCA_001774455.1 Candidatus Campbellbacteria bacterium RIFCSPLOWO2_02_35_12 | reverse complement strand
GCACTCCGTGGAAATTCCTTGTCCGCTTCCCGGACCATACGCTCTGCAATAATTTCGCGCTTCTTCAAGCGAAATTAATATCTTTCCATTTAAAAGAGTGTGAGGGAAATTTATACTGCCGTCAGGTTTGCTAATTGGTCTGCATGAGTAGAATGTGCCACATTCCGGCGAACTATATGTAATTATCTTTTCCTCTCCTATTGGACAAGATTTAACTGTGGCAATTGCCGGACAAACAAATTTTCTATCAATGGGTTTTGTGCTTGTGTCGGTATTGATAGGAATACACGCACCCGCTTTATAACATCCAAATTCGTCTATTGACTCTTGCCTGTATTGGCCATTAGGGCATGGGGATGGAATTACTGTATATGGACATCTTTGATAATAAGGGTTTGCCACATCAAATTGCTGTTGATATTGTTGTTCCTGGTACGGCTGATTTGAATACGGATACGGATATTGTTCGCTGTTTTGTCCATATTGATTTTGTGAATTATATGGCAATGGTCCATATTGCGTATTATACGGCTGTTGAAAACCGGGTGTAGGCGGCATAGGAGGAGGGCCTTGCGGATTGTCTAACCATTTTTCAAACTGAGCCATAATATCTTCTTTATTAAACCCAATATCTTGTCCTTGAAATGGTAATTGAATATCGTCAGAAAATTCAAAATTCGAAAATGAAGATTTTTGTATGTCTCTAAATTTATTAAATTGCGTCTCCGCCGCGCGCTGATATTTTTCCGCCGCCACATCGCGCGCGAAAAAGCCGGCGCGTGTGGTTTCCGCCAAACATTCATTAGAATTTAGACGACAGAAATCCTCCAGCTCTATCATTGAGCGAAAGTTTTTATCTCCTACAATAATTTCTCCTTTTAGAAATTGTTCTTCGGCTCGCTTGCGCGCCTCCATACTCTCTTCGCCAAAGCGAATTTTTTGCTTAATATCATCAATAAAAAAAGATATCTCGGGATTTACTTTGGCAAGCTGTTCAATTTGCGGCAGAGCCGCTTTTGCCGCTTCCATACAAAACTTTCCTTTTGAGGGGTCAGATTCGCATTGGAAAGGGTCCGTCACACCGCGACTTTCAAGCTCTACGCGCATAATGCGGTCAATCTGATTCATTATTGTAAAATGTCCTCTATTTTCTTCAGGAACAAACTCTTCGCATTGTTCTGGATTTGCGCGACATTTATCAAAATCAAAATTACCTAATCCTTTATCTTTTATATTACCTACCATTTTAAGAGCAAATTCTTTATCTGTTTGTTTTGCAAAACCTTTAGAAATCAAGAAATTTATCCCCTGCTTTACCTCATCTACATTTCCCTCGCGGCCGGCATTTTCCAAATAACGGCCTATTTCCTGTAAATTTGTGAGCGCGCGGCCGTCAACTGTTTTAAACAAAACATTCTGCGCGCGCTTCGTAGTATTATCAAATGTCTGCTGAACATTATTATATGCGCGTTTGAGGTCGTCCACACCCTGTTCTCCGAAGAATTTATTTGCAACATCAAGACATACAGGTGGAATTACCGATACTCCCTCTTTGCGTGCCTCTGCGGAAGGATTAAGACAGAAATTACCGCATCCTTCTAATGTTCCGTCACCACATTGAAATTCGCCTTTTTGTAGACTTTCTTTAAGTTCTATAGATGTATCTACTTTTCCAATATTTTTTTTCACATTCTCGGGAATATATTGCTGAATATCTTTATGTTTCGCAAGCCGAGCGCAAGCGCGCAAAAGTTCAACAGACGCAGTGTCGGGGTCCATTGTTCTACATTGTTCAAAATCAACACCAATAGATTTCGCAGTATCAATAATAATCCGTTTTTCTTTAATAATTTGAGGCGTTAATCCGACTTTACCTGCAACTGACGAATTTTCATCATTCAAACGGTTTGCGATTGAAGTCGCTACATTTATAAGACAATCAACGTCAATGCATTGTTTTAATTCATCTACAAATTTGCCTTTTATTTCCGTTAAAATAATATCAACCTGCTCAACTCTTTCTTCGGAAAACAAATTATTTCGTTTCCCGATTTCAGCGCAATCAACAAAATATTGTTCCTGATTGCAGATAGCTTTTGCCTGATCTACTCGCTTAACAGTAGAGCCATACACGGTGCTTAATTCGCTTAATGCCGCGTCTATCTGCGTTTGTAAAACTCCGTCATCGCCCGTTTGCGCAAAAGTGATACCGGAAAGAGTAAACGCGAACGCTATTATTATTCCGAGCGTTGTGATTAACCGAACCATATTAATTTTCAAAAGGGTTTAAGACTTTTTTAACTTTTTCAAACGGATTTGCTTCCACTCCCTCCAATGGATTTACCGCTTGAAAAGGATTTGCCGACTTCGCGGCGTCATTCGCGGCTTTTTGCGCCGATTCTTCCTGAAAAGCTTGTATATCAGCTTGAGCTTGCGCGTATCCCGCTTTATTTCCGTTTAATTGACCTAAATAAAAAGCTCCGCCGACGGCGATTATGGCAATAATAATTACCATTAACATTTTTTTATTAAAATTAGCGCTATGCTCAAGTGATAATGGGGGCATAAAGATTTATTAGATTATTAGTAATAATATCTGACCTATTTTTTATTTTATCACATTATTTTTAGCGAAACGAAGTTATGCACAGTTTTGTTTAATTTCAATATTCTGTCGTAACATTTATTTTCTCTAAAAATATCTTGGATTACGAACTAGGTTCACGGGGATAGTTTTACGCAAGTATAAGTTCTCCCCTACACCTATTTTGATATCGTTATACTTTTGTAATATTTTGTCAGTAATTATATATATTTAATCAAAAATACGGAGGTCGCACCTCCGTATGATAAATAACTCCAATAAAACAGGGTCTGTAAGGCGGGGTCTAATCCCGCTTTCTTCGCTTCATTGTGATAAGTATGTAAAGAAAGTCTGACCCCTCCTTATTGTGCTTGACACTTCTCTTAAGATTTTTTGTTTTTATAATTCTTGTATTTGTTTCGGTCTGTATTGCAAAGCTTCTAAAATATGATTTTCTTCAACTGTTTCGCTTCCGCTTAAATCCGCTATTGTGCGGGAAAGTTTAAGCACTCTATGATATGCGCGCGGAGAAAGATCCATTGAGCGGGCGGCGTTATTTAAAATTTTTTGAGCATTGTCGGGCAAATTGATAAAATGATTTATGTCTTTGCCATTCATTTCGCTATTTGTTTTTATTTTTCTTTTTGTGTTTTTAAATCGTTGTTTCTGAATCGCTCGCGCTCTTAAAATATTTTTTTTCATTTTTTCACTTTCTTTGTTTTTCTTATTTTCTTTATCTTTACTGTCATTTTCCAAAAGTTTATCGTGAGGAATATTTGAAACCTCAATCCACATATCAATACGGTCAATTATCGGGCCTGATATTTTTCTTTTATATCGCTCAAGCGCGGACGGGGCGCATACGCATCTTCTCACGCTTCCAAAATTTCCGCACGGACATGGATTCATAGCGGCAATCAATATAAAATTCGCGGGAAATAATACCGAGCCCTTCGCGCGCGATATGCTTA
>MFAC01000023.1:0-545 GCA_001774455.1 Candidatus Campbellbacteria bacterium RIFCSPLOWO2_02_35_12 | reverse complement strand
ATAATACCGAGCCCTTCGCGCGCGATATGCTTATAACCCTATCCTCAAGCGGCTGTCTTAGCGCTTCAATAACACGCCTTTCAAATTCCGGAAACTCATCAAGAAAAAGCACTCCTCTGTGCGCCAAAGTTATTTCTCCGGGTTTCGGAACAGCTCCTCCTCCAACAACAGCCACATGGGAAGCTGTGTGATGCGGCGTCCTGAACGGAGGATTTGTCATAAGTGGAGCGTTCAAAAGTCCGGCTATGGAATGTATTGCCGTTACTTCAAGAGCGTCTTCAAATGAAAGCTCCGGCAATATATGGCAAAACGCTTTCGCAAGCATTGTCTTTCCAGTACCGGGAGGTCCAAACATAGCGATATTATGTTCACCCGCGGCGGCTATTTCAAGACCTCTTTTTGCGGTTTCTTGTCCTTTTATATCTTCAAAATCTATCGTATAATTTTCCTTTTTATTTTTAATTTTTGTCTTTTTACTTCGCTCAATCAGCTTTCTCTCTTCTAATTTCTCATTAAGATGGCAGATTACTTCTCTTAAATTATTT
>MFAC01000022.1:1504-4987 GCA_001774455.1 Candidatus Campbellbacteria bacterium RIFCSPLOWO2_02_35_12 | reverse complement strand
CTTCTTAATCTCCGCGACCTCGGTAATACAATAATTATTGTTGAGCATGATGAGGATACCATTTACTCTTCCGATTATATTATTGATTTAGGGCAAGGGGCTGGTGTGCATGGCGGGAATATAGTTGTTTCAGACGAGCTTGAAAAACTTCTTACATCAAAAAAGAACGATTACGGATCTCTTACGCTTGATTATCTGCGAGGAGAAAGAGAGATTGAATTACCCAAAAAAAGAAGAGATGACAATAAAGGAATTATAAAAATCAGAGGCGGTAAAAAATTTAATATTAAAAATATGTCCGCTGATATTCCTCTCTGCAAATTTGTTGTTGTTACGGGAGTGTCAGGTTCAGGCAAATCAACATTTTTATATGAAATTTTACACAAAAATTTGCGCGCGCGGTTTGAGAGAAAATATAGAAGCGCCGAAGTTTATAATGTCGCGAGTATTTCAGGTATGGAATATGTCGGGCGTTCCGTTTTGATTGACCAGTCACCGATAGGCCGCACTCCTCGTTCAAATCCTGCGACTTACACAGGCGCGTTTACATTTATACGCGATTTATTCGCTTCAACAATTGAGTCGCGAGCTCGCGGATGGAAAGCCGGCAGATTTTCTTTCAATGTAAAAGGAGGACGATGTGAAGTATGCGGCGGAAACGGAACTATTGCAGTTGAAATGCATTTTCTTCCAACCGTGTATGTCAAATGCGATATTTGCGGCGGAAAGCGATTTATGAAAGAAACGCTTGAAGTGAAATATAAGCATAAAAATATTTACGAAGTTCTGCAAATGACGACCGAAGAAGCTCTTAAATTTTTTGAAGACATTCCGGCAATATATGACCGCCTTAAAACGCTAAATGAAGTTGGGCTCGGGTATTTAGAACTTGGACAATCGGCGACAACGCTTTCCGGAGGAGAAGCGCAGAGAGTCAAAATTTCATCGGAACTTTATCGTCCACATATAGAGAAATCAATCTATCTTTTGGACGAACCGACAATAGGACTTCATTATGAAGATGTAAAAAAATTGATTGAAATACTTCAATCGCTTGTCGCGCGCGGGAATACCGTTATTGTAATTGAACACAATATGGATATTATAAAATCCGCTGATTATATAATAGACATTGGTCCTGAAGGAGGAGAAAAGGGCGGAACAATTGTTGCGAAAGGGACGCCTGAGGAAGTCGCTGAGTCAAAAAAGTCATACACTGGAGCATATTTGAAAAAAGCGCTCAAAAAATAATAAAATAATCAGGCAGGTTTTTTGTTAGAAACATAATTATTCTTGAATTACAAAATGCAAAAATTTACGGTCTATTTGAGCAAAAATATTTAGAAGATAAAGAGGTTTTGCGATTCAAGGACCTAAATTTCTGCGTCTCGTAATTTATAGTAATTATAAATTTTTTACGCGGAAGATATTTTTTATGAAATTAAAAACGTTAAAGAAATTAAGAATACCTGATTCGTCGGGCGTATATTTTTTTAAAAAAGGGAAGAAAATTTTATATATAGGAAAAGCTACCTCGCTGCGTAATAGGGTAAAAAGTTATTTTAATAAAAATATTATCGTATCACGCGGACAGCTTATTAAAAAGATGATTAACGAAGCAAGCTCCGTCTTATTTATAAAAACCGATTCTGTTCTTGAAGCGTTTATTTTGGAGGCAAATCTGATTAAGAAACATCAGCCGAAATATAATACGAAGGAAAAAGATAATAAAAGTTTTAACTATGTTGTGATTACAAAAGAAGATTTTCCGCGTGTCCTTGCGGTTCATGGCAAAGACCTTGAAAAAAAGTATCCGGCAAAAGATATTAAATATCTATTCGGACCTTTTCCTTATGGAAATATTTTTAATGCGGCAATGAAGATTATAAGAAAGATGTTTTCATTTAGAGATATTTGCTTTCCTTATTCCAATAAGCCGTGTTTTAACAGACAGATAGGACTTTGTCCGGGAGTTTGCGCGGGCGAGGTCTCAAAAATTGAATACGGACGGATTATAAACCGCGTAAAACTTTTTTTTGAAGGCAAAAAATCTTTGTTAATAAAATCATTAAGACGAGAAATGTTATCTTACGCAAAGAAAAAAGATTTTGAAAAAGCAAATGTTATAAAAAAGACCGTATTCGCGCTTAATCATATTCAGGATGTGTCGCTCATAAAAGAAGAGTTTAGAAGACCCCCGATAATTTTTGGAGAAAGGTTTTTGAAAAAAAATGATTTGAATAATTATAATACGCGCAGAATAGAGGCGTATGATGTGGCGCATACAAGCGGTGTTAATACAGTCGGGGTTATGACGGTTGTTGAAAATGGAACTGCAAAGAAATCAGATTATCGCAAGTTTAACATTTTGGATAAAACATCGGGCAATGATACCGCTTCACTCGCGGAAATTTTAGATAGAAGGTTAAAACACAATGATTGGTCTCTTCCTTATATTATAGCGGTAGATGGCGGAAAAACTCAAGTGAATGTCGCAAGAAAAGTTTTAAATAAATATGGTTACAAAATAACAATTGTCGGAATTGTGAAAAATAAAAAACATAAACCGAAGATGATAATAGGAGATAAAAAAATAATAATAAACCACGAAAAAGAAATCTTGCTCGCCAATTATGAAGCTCATAGATTCGCGCTATCTTTCCATCACAAGAAATTTAAATTAAAATGATATAATATTTATAAAGTAAAATTTGATATTTTTAATATGCAAAAAATAAGAGTAGGGGTTCTTCGCGGAGGTCCAAGCAGAGAATATGATATCTCGCTTAAGACAGGCAGCAGTGTTTTGAGAAATTTACCCGAAGAAAAATATGACGCAAATGATATCTTTATCTCAAAGAAAGGAGAGTGGCATTTTCGTGGTATGCCGTTTGAGCCAAAAAAGATAATAAGTCAAATTGATGTGATTTTCAACGCTATGCACGGAGAATACGGAGAAGACGGAGCCGTTCAGCGCGTATTAGACACTTTTTCCACTCCCTACACGGGTTCTACGGCTTTTGCGTCGGCTATCGGTATGAATAAATTATCTACGAAACAGGGAATAGAATCATACGGCATAGATACACCGAAATATACAATTATTGAAAAATCAGACAATGTAGAAAAAGACATACTCAATATATTTAGAAGTTTTTATCAACCGTCTGTTATAAAGCCGATTTGCGGCGGTTCGTCTATCGGAGTAAGTTTGGCGAGAGATTTTAGTTCTTTTAGAGAAGGAATTTTTAAAGCTTTTGAATATTCACCAAAATTATTAATTGAAGAATATATACAAGGCAGAGAAGCGACTTGCGGAGTGATAGAAAATTTCAGGGGGAAAGAATTTTATGCTCTTATGCCTGTTGAAATAATTCCTTTTGATAAAAATAGTTTTTTTAATTATGACGCGAAATATGAAGGCGGGGCGCGAGAAATATGCCCGTCTTCTTTTGATAAAATTATAAAAAATGAAATACAACG
>MFAC01000022.1:0-1471 GCA_001774455.1 Candidatus Campbellbacteria bacterium RIFCSPLOWO2_02_35_12 | reverse complement strand
GAGACATTATTCACGAACTGATTTTATAGTATCTCCGCGCGGTATTTATTTTCTGGAAATAAATACATTGCCGGGACTTACAAAAGAATCGCTTTTGCCAAAATCACTTATGGCGGGGGGGACAACCCTTTCTGAATTTTTAGACCATATAATTGAACTTGCTTTGAGTAGTAAATAAGATATAATAATTACTGTGTATTATTGCGTATATTGCGCATTTTTATTATTGGTAAAATATGGGCCCGTAGCTCATCTGGTAGAGCGCCTCATTTGCACTGAGGAGGCGGGGGGTTCGAGTCCTCTCGGGTCCACCAAACGAAACATTGTCGGAATTAAGAAAACGGAGCGATTTTGCGGGAGCCAAAATCGCGCTGTCAATTTTTTCAAAACCCTTTCCGCCTACGGCGGAAGCGGTGAATTCCCAAAGTTCCCCCCAATTGAAACCATGAAAGACCTCAAATCAAAATATTTTCTCTACGCGAGGAAATCAACAGAGGATGATGACCACCAGATAATGAGTATTGAATCTCAACTTTTTGAATTACGAGAATATGCGCGCAGAGAAAATCTTGAAATTCTGCAAGAATTTACCGAGTCGAAAAGCGCAAAGAAGCCCGGGCGAGAAAAATTTAATGAAATGATAACGAGAATTGAGACGAGTAAAGTACCACTTGGTATTCTCGGATGGCACCCCGATCGTCTTGCCCGCAACTCGGTAGACGGAGGAAAAATTATCTACCTCGTTGATACAGAAAACATTGCTTCTTTGCGCTTTCCGACATTTTGGTTTGAGCCAACTCCGCAAGGGAAATTTATGTTGCAGGTGGCGTTCGGACAGAGTAAGTATTACAGCGACAATCTTGTTGAAAATATCAATCGTGGTATCCGCCAAAAAGTCCGTCGAGGCGAGTGGTTGGTACGCGCTCCCTTTGGCTATATCAATAATCCGAAAACGAGAAATATTGAACCTCACCCTACGAAATCTCGCATTGTGGTAAAAGCATTTGAGGAATACGCCAAAGGGACGCACACCCTCGGCACTATCGCCGACTTTTTGGCGGATCACGGCGTGAGTACGAAGGGAACGCCACCTGCCAAAGCTTCCGTCGCTCGTATGCTCTCTAATCGCGTATATCTCGGTTTTACCTACCACAAAGGCGAGTATTACGACGGAAGCTTTGCGCCAATTATTTCTCCGACACTGTTTGAAGCAGTCCAAAAAATGCTTGCGAAAAAATCTCGTCCTCGCGTGCAAAAAGTGCCAAATCATTTTCCATTTGCACAATTCGCTCGGTGTGGTGAGTGCGGAAGTATGATTACGGCTCAATATGCCACCAATCGTTTTGGCACGAAATATACTTACTATCGCTGTACCAAAAAGAAAGGTGTTTGTCGTCAGCCGTATCTATCATCTTCCGCACTCATTTCGCAAGCAAAAAATCTGCTTCAATCAGTGTCGCTTCCTCTTTCA
>MFAC01000021.1:11955-16227 GCA_001774455.1 Candidatus Campbellbacteria bacterium RIFCSPLOWO2_02_35_12 | reverse complement strand
GAACATAGCAGAATTCGCGGGGATCGAGTTGCATAACGAAAAGGATGCCCCCGATCCAAGAGTCGTGCTCTATGGAGTGTTGCGCACCGATGCTAAGCCGGAAGACACCGCGCATCACCACAGCCAAATGTCCGATCAGCGTTTATTCGCGGAGGCATTGCGGATGCTGGGAGACACCGCCTCGCTCCAAAAATTGATTGCCGCATATCCCAACATCTCCTTCGAATAAAAACCGGCCTGGATCTCCAGGCCGGTTTTATTTCCGCGTATCAGTTCTTCGGGGCTCGCTTGTCTGTAGCTTTGACCGAGGGGACGCTTTCCCGCTTATGCCCTTCTGGCTACGGCGGACAAGCAAGTTTTTCTTTGCTTTGCCCTACGAAGCTTTAGCGTAGTATGGGGCGGCAAATTCTAAACCAAATCCTTTTTCTTCTCCTCAAATTCTTTCTTGTCAATCTCACCCTTGGCGTAGCGCTCCTGCAAAATTTCTAGCGCAGATTTCTCACGATTGTGAGTATCACGAGATTGGTTCGTGAACCATTTAATAAGCGCGATAATCCCCACGATTATCAATACCCACCAGAGAATCATAAATATCCAGCCAAAAGAAACAAAAGGTATAAATCCAAAATTCATCATATTGTTTGTTGAATTATTACTATTAAAGGGAGACGACCACCCTCCCCACATCATATTTATCATAGGCATCCAGCTGTCGCTGATTGCTGGAAATGCTGTTGATGTATTGCAACCGGAAATACGCATACCCATAACAATATGGATTTGTTCCTCGCCTTCCTCGTCGCGCATCTGTATCATCATGGCGTTCATGGCGGCGTGCGAATTTCCAGCCATCTGTCCCATAAAGTATTCGCCAAGAACCCCGAATTGCTCATTGCTTAAATTCTCGCATGCGATTTCTTTGGCTTGAAGTTGACCCCAAAGCTTTTTTCCTTCCTGTTCTTCGCGAGCAGTGTGCTCAACCACCTCTTCCCAATCTGCCGAGGAATTGGAAAATCCGCCCATCATTTCTTGAGCAAAAGAAAAGTTGGGGAATAAGGCAAAACCGAAAACAAAAATAAAAGTTGTGATAAAAAAATATTTTTTCATATAATTATATTTTAGCCTTTTTTATTCCCACAACAAGCCAGTACGAAAGATATCCGAGAAGACCAAGTTGAATTGTGGGGGTTAAGCCGACGGAAAGAATTGGGATTATGGGCATATATTCATTATATACCCATCTTTCTGTGCGAAGAGCGTGCAATTCAATTAATATCGCAACCACGATGCCGATAAAAATAATAATCCAATTTTTATTTCTTAATTTTGCGATAAATACAAATGGAAAGGACAGAAAAGTTATAATAATTGCATCAACAACAGAGGCTCGTAAAAGAATAGCCTCAGTTATCGTGCCGCCCATATAACCAGCATAAAGGTAAAAATGTAAATTTTCCCAAATTAGGTTAAAGGAAAAAGACAAAAGAAAGATAAAAAAGATTTTTTTCATATAGTTCTATTTTAGATTATTTTTTTGTGAATGTCTATTTTTTCTGCGACAAATGCCCGTAAGGTAAAATAGTTGAGTAATTATTTATTTTTTAAATTAAAACCACTTCCATAGCCAATATTTTTCAAACAATATTTTGTTCCAATGCCATATTCTTCCAGGACATTTCATTTTTATTGCCGGAGCTGGCGTATTATAGAAATTGCCATAGGCAAAAGCAGCTTTACCAAAACCTGTTTCCAAAAAACAGCTGGCGTTGCCATTGTATTTTTTATTAGCAGGCAATCCTTGTAATTCCCGGACAATATTTTCCGCAACCACTTTTGCTTCATAATGCGCAAAAACTCCAGCTTTTGGACGAGGTTTACCAGAAGCAATAGTTGAGGCAATTACATCGCCAATCGCAAAAATTTTATCATACTTTGTTTTCAGAGTTTCTTTATCAACAGAGATCCAGCTTGCTTCATTTCCAAGCCCAGAGTTTGTTATCACTTTTGGTCCTTGATGAGGTGGAATAAAAATGAGCAAATCAAAATTGTCGGTTTTGCCATTTTCAAATTTAAGCTCTTTTTTCTCTGGATTAACCGAGTTTAGTTTTGCTTCGGGATTAAAACCAATTTTTCTTTTTGCTAAAATTTTCGCAACTGCTTTTCCAATATCCGACCCAGCAGCTGGAAGTGGCAATGTCTCGGGCGTATAAATATTTATTTCCGTTTTGTCACCAATGCCTCTTTCCTGAAAATGTTCATTGAGCAAAAATGCAGCTTCATATGGCGCGGCAGGGCATTTAAAAGGCAGAGAAGAAACAACGATTGCCACCTTGCCTCTGGATAAATTCCCTAAATCATCTCGCAATCTTTCCACCTCTTTTAACTCATAAAGATTATAGCCGCTTTGTGTAAGACCGGGTATTTTCTCGGGCGCGAGTTCTGCGCCAAGAGAAATGATTAAATAATCGTATCGCAAACTTTGATTTTGTGTTTTCACAAGTTTGTTTTCCGTATCAATTTTGATTATTTCCTCATTAATAAATTCAATGCCTTTTCGTATCAACAGAGAAAGCGGCTTTTGGATTTTTTCTGTTTGGCGCTTACCCAGCATAAGCCACAAAAAAGAAGGGGCGTAAATATGATTCGGGTTTTTATCAATCAAAATTACTCGCGTCTTTCTGCCAGTTTTTTTCTTTAATTCATTCGCAGTCACGAGTCCGCCAGTTCCGCCGCCTAATATAATGATTGTTTTTTGATTAGTCATGATTAGTTAAAATTTTTCAAAACCTATGATAATGACAATTTTACCAATTTTAATCAAATGCGCTGTTGGTCAGTTAATACATAAAACACTTAATTCTGCCCCCCACAAAAAATCACGAAGTCAAATTTGGTGCAGTATTCTTGAATTAGTCTGAACACATTTTTCCGAAAAAATCCCCAGCGAAAATTCGGAAATCGCGGGTTCGCCGCGCCGATAACAATTTCAAGTTTTTCTTTGGCGACATTAAATCTAAGAATTCGCAATGCGAATATCTAAATAATAACGAATTTTTATGAAAATAACAATGATTTTAATTTTAAAAAAATAGAGCCCCAAGTATTCTGCTTGGGGCTCGTCGGATGTGAAGCTCTCTGGTTCGAGAGCTTTGTATATTCGGTCACTTCTTCAGCAATAAGTACGCCCAGAAGATGGAAATGACCGTTGCTATGGCTGTCCTATTCCAATCTCCTTGAAATACAGAAAGGATTCCTAGGGTAGCTACTAAAATTACAGAAAGAACATTTCCTGCAATCAATACTTTTACCTTCATCGTTTTTCTCCTCCTCTTAATTTTTCACGATTACCTCGTGATATGGTTTATCTATTGCGATTTACGATAACACTTAATTTTAACATAATGGCAGGAAAAGTCAAGCCCGAGTAATGACCTAAGCAAGGTTTAGGTCAGAATCTACAAAAATAGAAATTTTATATATTAAACTCGCCCAAGAACTGTCCGTAGACATCAAGAATTTTTGCCAATGCGGCACGATTTATATCTGAAAACCATCCCACGGTTGAGTCGGTTCGGGATTTAAATTTTCCGAGTTCTTTATTAAATTGAGAGAGTTTTATGACCTGATTCCAAATATAAAATTTGAACCATGCCGGATACGCCACATCTTCTTCGGTCAGATACTCTACCCACGAATCCAAAGACGCTTTTTGGTCTTTTATGGCGGTTTCCATCATGCGTTCGCGCATCTCCTCTGAAATCTCAACGTTTCCATGTCCCTGCTCTCGCGCTATGCGCTTTTGAAGTTCAAAGTAGCTGCCCGGGAAATTCTCGCGCTTTATGATGAGCGCGTCATATATCTTGTCCCGGAACATTTCAAGATTGCGCTCGCGTTTCCGTTCGTCCTGATTGAGAAAAATGTTCTCGAGCCGATCCATATAAGCCTCTATGCGCTCGGCCGGGTCATTTGGCATCTTTTTTTCACCGGTGCGATCCTCTTGCCGTTCCGACGGCTCGGTTAACCTCCGGAGAGGTCTGCAATTCGGGGTTTTTGAGATGGAGGGGATGCTTTTCCATATTTATGATTCTACCATTTTTTATATTTTCCCGAAACCCGCCGAAAATTAAAAAAGAATCCTCCGCGGATTCCTCCCGCACTCTCCTGCGCGGCGGAACGCCCTGCTCCAAAACAAAAAGAGCCGAGGCAAAGTAAAATCCTTTTCCTCCCGCAAAAATAGTTTCGCTTTGCTTCGTCTGCGTTGGTAGCCCCGCC
>MFAC01000021.1:0-11946 GCA_001774455.1 Candidatus Campbellbacteria bacterium RIFCSPLOWO2_02_35_12 | reverse complement strand
TTTTCTTTCTGGGTTGCTGGCGTACTCGCCAGTGCGTGGGGCTTTCTCCGAGCGTACGCTTCAGTTTCGCTTCACCACGCATGCGGAGCGTGTGACATCATTTGTTTTGGAAATAGGTGCGAGCTTGGTACAATAGAGATACCAAAACAGAACTCAACGGCTTTTTCAAAGCTGTTGAGTTCTGTTTTGGTGCTCTTGGCAGGAATTGAACCTACATTAGTCCCTTAGGACGGGACTGTTCTATCCGTTGAACTACAAGAGCATTGTTGCGAATAATATTATCAAATAATACACGCAATCGCCATAAACAATCGCGTGTATTTATTTTAAATTATTTTTCAATTAAATTTTATTTATATGCCAAGCGCGCTTAAAATCTTATCTCTGTCAAAACCTATCATCATTTCATTATCTATAAAAATAACGGGAACACCCATTTGTCCGCTTTTCTCTATCATCTCTTTCCGTTTTTCCATATCCTCTGATACATCATAATTTGTATATTCAATCCCCTTTTCCTTAAAAAACTCTTTTGCCATCTGGCAAAAATGACAAGTTGGCGTGCTGTAAATAACTATATTTTTTGCTCCGCCTGATGTCTCTTTTATATTTTCCATATTATTTTTTTATAACCACTATTACATATTGAAATTAATATTTAACAGGGTTTATATCTATTAATTAATTTAATATATTTATTATAACATATGTGTCAAACGCGTAAAATTGTTTCAAAATATTTAAATTCTATTTCTATATGCGAGATAGGAGAATTGAACTCCTGTCTGATGCTTGGGAAGCATCTGTTCTGCCACTAAACTAATCTCGCATTATTAAAATAAATCTTTTAATCTTTGCCAAAAACTTTTTTCCGCGATATTATTTTTTATATTTTCCTCTTCAGGATTATCTATAATTAAAACAACACTTTCACCTTTCTTACCAACTTCAAATTTGCTTCTTATTTCTTCTTCAATGCCTTTCTCCGAGCTTAACCGTTTGATTTCATCACTCAAATCTTTTTCTCTTTTTTTAAACTCGTATAATATATTTTTTTGCTCTATTCTTTTCAATCTTGTATCTCTTTCTTTCTTATACATATCAAATACGCTAAAAGAAAGCTTAATAACAATAAGCGCTAATATTATTAAAGATAGTTTTGAGTAAAGTAATCTCTTAAATTTTCTTTTTTCATGAAAATCCATAATAAATTTGCGGTAAAATATAAATTAAAATTATGAATTAGTTTAACAATTCAAACAAATTATATAAAGTGTTGTCCTTATTTGCAATTTATTATTTTATAGAATATTATAAATGATAGTATGGTATCTTATGTTCTGTGAATTATAAGATTATTTTTTGATATAAGCGATAATTATTATTATATTCACAATACTTAATTTACTATTCATATAATTTATTATATTATGTTATTTCATAAAAAAACTCAAAAAGCTGTCAAATATCTATCAGTAGTGCTCGGTATTTTAATCATAATCAGTATGATAATGCTTTACGCTCCGATACTAAACACCGCGGCATATTGATATTTATCCTTTCATCATCTTAAAAAAAATCTCCTGCGGAATATTTACTTTCCCTCTTTCTTTCATTTTTTTCTTACCTTTTTTCTGCTTTTCACGAAGTTTCATCTTTCTGGTTATATCACCGCCGTAAAGATGTCCCGTAACATCTTTTTTAAGCGCGGAAAGCGTCTTGGAAGAGATTATTCGTCCTAACGCTTTTGCCTGAATCTTAGCGGCAAACATTTGTCTTGGAAGTATTTTATACAGCTTTTCCACGGATATCCGCGCTTCTTCTTCAATACGTTTTTTAGATACGATTTTTGTGAACGCCGGCACCAACTCTTCCGCTACAAGCATATCAAGCCGCGCAACAACCGCATCTCTCATGTCTCCGATTTTATAAGATATTGAAGCGTATCCAGCGGAAATACTTTTTAATTTATCAAAAAAACCGCGCATTAATTCTCTCAAAGGAAGTTGCGAATATATTTTTATTCTTCCTTCACCAAATGTGTCTGAATCTCCCACTTCCGCTTCATGTTCAAACAGAAGCTGAAGTATTGAATTCATATAATTATTTGGCGTAATAATTTCAATGTTAACCCATGGTTCTTTAATTTGTTCTATGTCTCCAAAATCAGGAAAAAGAGATGGTGAATATATTTTCTTGATTTTTCCTCCTTTTAATTTTATATCATATGAAATGCTTGGCGTTGTAACTATTACATCCACTGCAAATTCTCTGTGTAATCGCTCCACAAAAATCTCCATATGAAGCGTGCCTAAAAAACCAATTCTAAATCCTCTTCCCAAAAGCCCTGATAATTCTTCTTCGTATGAGAGAGATGAATCAGAAAGTTGGAGGCGAGAAAGCGCGCGCGAGAGGTCTGTAAAATCATCCTGACTCTCAGGATACACAGATGCCCATACGACAGAACTTGGCTTCATATACCCGCCCAGCGGTTTTACATTACTGCTTGCAAATTGCACGGTGTCGCCGACCGACGCAATACCCGGCTTTTTTATTCCGGTAACAATATAGCCAATCTCTCCTGCTTGAAGCACTTGCTTGGGGACCGCTTCGGGCGAAAATATGCCTATTTCAAGAGATGTAAATTTTTCTTTAGCTGCGGAAAATATAAGTTGGGTGTTTTTAGATACTTTTCCGTCAAAAACACGCGTAAAAACAATAATTCCTTTGTGGTTTGAATATTGAAAATCAAAAATAAGACCTCTGAATTCTTTATCTGACAATAATTCTCTTTTGGGTGACGGAATTTTTTTTATCACTTCTTTTAATAGTTCTTCCACTCCTTCGCCTGTTTTTCCGGAAACTTTAAAAACTTCTTCTTTGGAACATTTTAATATTTTCGCAATCTCATCTCTTGTTTCGTCTACTCTCGCCAAAGGAGAATCAATCTTATTCAAAACAGGAATAATTTTTAACCCTAAATCACGCGCCATAGAAAGAGTTGTGAGTGTTTGTGCCTGCGCGCCTTGCGTTGCGTCCACAAGCAAAATCGCGCCCTCAACAGCTTTAAGAGCCCGCGAAACTTCATAAGAAAAATCTATATGGCCCGGTGTGTCTATAAGATTTAAAATATATTTTTTGTCATTTCCCGCTATTTTATATTCCATTCGCACTGGCTGCATTTTTATAGTGATTCCCCTCTCTCGCTCAAGCTCCATTTGGTCAAGCATTTGCTCTTTCATTTTTCGTTTTTCTACCGTGCCTGTTATTTCAAGCATTCTGTCGGCAAGCGTGGATTTTCCATGGTCAATATGAGCTATGATACTAAAATTTCGTATATTTTCCATATATATATGCTTCTATATTACCACAAAAATATAACTATGACTTTGCTAATTCATTATGAATTACGAAATACAAAAATTTAGGTCCTCGGGTCGCAAAATCTCTTTGTCTTCTAAATGTTTTTGCTCAAATAGACCGTAAATTTTTGCATTTCGTAATTCAAGATAATTCAAAGAATAATCGTAATTTAAGATGAAACAAAAAAGTACAGAGAATCCGCTATCACTAAAAATCTGTACTTTTTTATTAACCTTGAATTACAAAATATTCCGTCGCGGCTTCCTCGCTTATCTACCTTTTCCTTTTTTTGCTTGTGTTACACTGAGATTGTTGTGTACACCAAGGTGATTACAGCGAGGTTGAACTTCGCTGTTGTTTTAAAATCCTTCTTGTTCCGACACGACAATGTCGGCTTTCCAGAATTTAGAATGAAGAGATTTCCATACTTCAGCGGCCTCTTTGTTCCCAAGAAGAATAAGCATAAAAACACCAGTTGCAATACCTACAATTCCGGCAAATAATCCTTGCGAAAAAATACCCCAAAATGTATTTATATTAAATAATTTTTCAAATATAGTTAAAAATTCATAAGCGACAAAACCCATTATTATTGAAGATGAAATACTCTGAAAAAAGGTTTTTGAAAGAATTTGCGAAAATGAATTAAAATCTCTTTGGAGCGCAAGCCACAAAGCAATCGCGTTTAAAAACATAGCAATAGAATATCCCAAAGGAAGCATTAAAACAGATGTGCCTTCTATATCTTCAACTCTTAATAAGACCTCAATAAAATATCGAAATGTGTCATTTGCGGTAAAAAACTTAACTAATATAAAAGAAAAAACAACAGCCAATATTGCCGCAATTACATTAAAAATTAATGGTTTTTTTGTATTGCCCGCCGCGTAATATCCGCGCGCAAAAAGAAGCACGAGCCCCTGCGCGGCAAGTGAAACTACAAAAAGCGCGAGCGAAGCGGCGGTTAAACGGGTGTCAGACCAATCAAATTCTCCGGACCCTAAAATAACTCTTACAATTTGAGCCCGTAAAACTATAAAAAGTATTACGATTGGAAATGACCAAAAAATTATATGCTTTGCCGCCGCGAGCATTTGTTCTAAAAAATATTCTTTCTCTCCGTTTGAAAATAATCTAACAAGTGTCGGGAAGGCGGCGACAGAATATGAAACACCGATTATTGTAAGCGGAACCGATTGAAGATTAAATGAAAAACTAAAAACCGCTATGGAGCCATCCGTCATAACAGATGCCAGTGAAATTAATAATAAAAGAGAAATCTGATGCGCGGAGAGAGCGAGAGTTCTTGGAAGCGACAGAAAAATAACTTTTTTTATATCATTTAATTTCCTGACTATCATTTTAATTGCTATCTTTGGAAAAAATCCTCCTTTTATTATAAATGGCAATTGTATCCCAAGATGAAAAACAGCTCCAAATACCACGCCCATTCCCAAACCTATAAAACCAAAAATTGGATATAAAAAAATTATCCCTGCGATAATTCCAAAATTATAAAAAATCGGACTTAAAGCGTATAATATAAATTTACGATGAACTTGCGTAATACTTGCGAATAAATTTGAAATTCCTAAAAATATCGGCTGAAGCAATAATATTCTGGTGAGTAAAATCAAATCATTAAGATAAACAGAATCAATAAAACCGGGAAAAAATATTTTTACAAACTGCGGCGTCAATACAAAAGTTATAGCGCTTACAAAAACTATTATCAAAAAAAATGCCGAGAAAATCGCGCTTATAAAATCTCTTTCAGCGTTTTTAGAAACAGATGACTTTTCCGTAAGAAAAGGAATAAGAATATATATAGATACCATTGACGCTGTTGAAACAAATATTATGTCGGGTATCTTAAAAGCCGTATAATAAGTATCAAGAATAGCTCCTGCCCCAAAAAAATGTGCGAATAGTCTATCACGCGCGAGAGCGAGAGCCTGAGACAAAAGCGCGAATATTCCCAATAAATACGCCGCTTCATGAAGTCCGTTTATTTCTTTATGTATAAAGTTAAATATTCTTCTGACCATATAAATTTATACGATATAGTATAAAGGTTCTTAATTATTTTTTCCATAATAATAAAACACCGACCTGTTTACCAACCTTGTAAACACGTCTGGATATTTTACGAAATTTTTCGTCTTATATTTTTATTTTTTATTTATTCTCCTTCAATAGGCAAGGTTTTTCTCTTTATTATATCGTCATTAATATCATTTTTGCCAAAAGGGTCTTCGTCTTTTGTTAATTTTTGAATAATAGTTTTAACTTCTTGATTATCAGGATTTAGGTCAGAAACAATTTTGAACTGCTCTATAGCATCTTCCACTCTTCCTGTCTTAAAATAATTTATACCAAGAAAATATCTTGCATTTGAATAATTATTATTAAGAGCCACGGCTCTCTCAAGAGCGGATATTGTTTTCTCGTTATCTTCAACATTAGAATATAAAAGTCCCAATTGGAATAAAAATATCGGATTATTCGGCTCTAAAAATGCCACGGCTTCTGCTGATTTTATTGCGGCTTGAATATCCCCGGATTGCACTTGAATTTGCGATAACAAAAATATCGCTTCAGTATAATCATTTTTTTCATTAAGAGCCAGTGAAATAAATTTTTCTGCTTCTTTCATATTTGCGTTAGGTCGCAATAGCTCAAGACGCGCAAATGCCAGATAAAGCGACGGATTATGCGGATTAAAAGTTATCGCCTTTTCGTATGACTGCTTGGCGTTTTCATACGCGCCCTCCACGCCAAAAGGAACCATAGACCCGTATACTATTCCGAGCATTGACCAATTCTGATAATTTTTATTATCAACTTTTATGGCTTTTTGAACATTGCTTATGGCGCTTCCGAGTAATGTTTGAAATTCTGTTCGTCTCTTATTTATGTCTTCGTTTTCTTGAGATTGAGATAAAAAAATATTTATTCGCGCCAAATCAAGTTCTGACGCAAAACGATAATATCTGTCACTGCTACCGAATTTTATGACATTATTGATTTTTGATTGAGCTTTTTCAAGATTCCCGTCAATATTCGCCGCGATTAACGCTCTTTGAAACAATACTGATGAAATATACTGTCCTCCTATAATATAGAGAGAAACAGCGCTTATAATAAGCAAAACCGAAAGTATAAGCGTTGAGATAAATCCTATTCTCTGATTTGAAACAAATGAAATTTCTTTTTCTATTGGCGCTGTCGGCATATAACGCAGAGACGCTATATACATACCTGTTAAAAGAAAAGCAAAGGTTATAATTACGGCATTTGGCGTATATATTACCGTAAATATCCATAAATATAAACTGCTTAAAAACAATGACAAAGAAAGATAATATGAGGATATATTTTCAATGGAATTGATGATTAATATTCTAAAACCGCTATATAGAAAAATTATAAAGAAAGCAAACCACGCAATACCTCCTAAAAGTCCCGCCGTAATAAATGATGTCGGGACCGCGCCTATTCCGGAATTAAAATCAATATTCCAAAATAGCGTATTATTGATTGATTGCGGTTTAAAGAGCGTCCATTGATTGACAAATGTATTAGGTCCTGAACCAAATAAAATATTTTTATCGTATGTATTTTTCGCTATATCAATTGTGCTCTGCCATGACGGACGCGCTTCAATTTGCGAAGTCTTAAATATGGAAGAAAAATATCCGCCAATCAAAGTTCCTTGTATAATAAATGCGACTGAAATTATCAAAACAATAAGCGATGCCGTTAATGTTTTGTTTGAATGTTGTTGAACTATGATTGTTTGATTATCAAGAGACATATCGTCTCCCGCGGATTTAATCTTATTTCTTGATAAATTATATATAAATAATCCGAGCGCGAATATTCCCAATACAATCCATACGGAGAAGAAATTAATTACCGATAGAAAAAACAAACATAGGGCAAAAATAATATACATAATTATCTTATGTGTTTTATTAAGAGATAGACCCTCCATCGTTATTAGCGATAACATTAAAATAAGACCAAAAAATATACCGAGATCATTCCATTTTCCAATAAGATTTGCCGTTGAATCTATAAATATGCCGAATGATAAAAAATTATCTCCAAAGAGCAAGCGAAGCCCTTGAAACAAAACAAGAAGCAGAAAAGAAAATCCAAAAGTTATATATATGCGAAAAATTGACTCCTTTGTTCTAAAAAGAAGAGGGACAATGGAAAGCATTAGAGCCATTACAGCGAAAAATCCGAATGTATCAATCTCAAAACCTTGTCCGAGTAGCGATTTTCCTATATTCCCTGAAAAAAGCGAAGATATAAAATACGCAAGAGGTATTGTCCATGCGGTCAATATGATAAGATTTCTTGGAAGCGTCAGGACGCCTCTTTTTAATTTAGAAATCAAAAACAAAAAGAATGCGCTAAGTATGCTTATAAAAATCAAAAGTGATTTTGTAAACAAAAATGGCACTGAAATAGACGGGATAAAAAAAATAGGAAGAAGAAACACAACTCCTGTAATTATGTAAAGCGATAAATTTTCTAAAAAAGGTGTTTTGTCTTTGTCTTCTGTGTTTAATGTTGCGTATTCCATAAAATAATTGATTAAAATAAATACTAATAATCTAATTTTGATATATTACCATAAATTACGAGATACAAAAATTTAGGTCCTCGAATCGCAAAACCTCTTTATCTTATATCGTGAATTACGAAACGCAAAAATTTAGGTCCTCGGGTCGCAAAATCTCTTTGTCTTCTAAATGTTTTTGCTCAACCAGACCATAAATTTTTGTATTTCGTAATTCACAGTCTTATAAATATTTTTACTCAAATAGACCGTAAATTTTTGTATTTCGTAATTCAAGAATATTATATCCTATCTATAAAATAAGACACAAATTTTTTAATGAAAAACTCGCGCCTTGCGGCGCGAGTTTTTCATATATTCAGTTCTTATGTCTATAAGCCGAATTCTGTCTAAACGCTAAAAGATAATTTTGAGATAACTCTGAACGTTCTGTGTAGTTATTTATCTGGGCCATCAATCGCTATCAGGCTCAAGCGGCACTTCACGCGCTTCGCGCGCAACACGGCCTTGCATTCAGGTAAGGATTTTGCCGTTTCACTTTTTATGTTACCATAAAAACTCACCCGCCTTCGCATAAAACTTCAGCGGGTGGTTTTATTCTTTCGAATAAAACCGTCTCTGCTCGCACCTCTTTGCCACGGTGATAAATCACCGTGGCAAGACAGGTATTACCTGCTACCCTGCTCTATATTCAAGACATAGAAATGTTCGGACTTTCCTCTAATCACGCTTGGCTAAAACTCTGCGCGACCAGCAACTACCCAACATAAGAACTGTAATATATTATAACATAAGCCGCCAAAACCACAAATATATTTAGGGTAAGTTCAACATATAAATGTGTTTGTATTTAGAATACAGATATTGTGAAAAAATTATCAAAAAAGCTAAAAACAAAGAGTTTAGAGTTTTTAGATTTCACAGACACCCGCGACGCATGCAAGTTCTTTTGAGCCATTTGTTGTATCTCCTTTTTCATAAGTGATAAGTTTTGAGAAATCCACATCTTTTACTCTCGCGACAAGTTCCTCATACTTTTCTTTGCTTATTTCTTCATACGGCGCGAGTTTATAAATATGGTCGGTGTGAGGAAGAAACGAAAGTCCTCCGACATAATCCCAGTTCTCATATAGAAAATTAGCGACGCTTATCCACTCATCTTCTCCTATGTAGATAGTTACCGACGGATTATGTTCAGTAAAATTTATTTTCAGCTTTTTCCATTCATCAAGCATTTCTTTCGCTCCTATATCCTCTCTTACAATGGCGCCCTTTGGAGATTCAACGGGAAAATCCAAAACAAAAGTGGTCGCGCTCTCTTCTCTTTGTCCGACTTCGGGATGATACGGTACACCTTGGTCTTTAAGCATCTGAAATACGGGGTCAGCCGCGGATACCCTCACTCTTCTTATATAATATTTCGCGTATCTTGGGTGCATACCGGACGCGGTATCTAAAAGCTGCGAGGAATTGCCGTGCGGTTTAACGCAAGTGATACATGTGGATTGTTTAATTTTAAATCTTTCCGCATATTTTTTATTTATTTTTATTCCGATATCTTTCAGGTTTTTCAAAATATCCGTATCTCTCACTATATTATTGTCATAATATCCGGTTAAAGACACCCCAAGAAGTCGTTCCTCTTCGCAGTTTTTCTTCCATTCTTTTGACAAATAATTAAAATTAGTCAAAGTTGATTGATATGTGCCCAAAAGAGTCGCTATTTCCATCTTTTTTTCGAGTGTCTCTTTTGTGTCACCCGCGCGAATTACTATGCTCGTAAGATTACAAAATTGTCTTGACTGCAAATAAATTTCGCCGCATGGATTAACACGAATAAGCGCTTTGCTTAAATCATCCCCGTGTATTTTTTTTAAATATTTTAATCTTCTTTTCGGAAGCTGTTTTTCAAACCCTGCGGCATTAAAAATTCCTCTTTCTCCTGACTTGCTTTTAACAAGAGCTGTCCATTCGTCCAAAAATTGCTCCGCGGTCGGCTTTTCCGTATAAACAGCGGAATTATTTGCCATCATTCTCTGTGGTTCTGTTATATAAAATTGTCCTTTTTTTGAATCGCGGATTTCCGTGTCGTCTAAATCAGACAGTGAAATAAGCGCGCTTCTTCTCATACCGCCGGCAACAACGATTTCGCCAATTTTACACACAATATCATGCACATCAATATTTCTAAGCCGTTTTCCCTGTCTCGCGAGTATCTTCTCCTTCGTAAATTCAATAAGGTCAACGAGCGGTTGCGGGCCGGATGACCTACCACCCATAATTTTAAGTTTTGCGCCAGCAGGGCGAATTTGTGAATAATCAAAATCTATATCTTTTCCGGAAAACCATGTCTCAAGCGCTAAAATAAAGGCATCCGCCCATCTTTCTTTGGTGTCGCCAATAATATGAGTTTTAAGTTTCACTCCTCTTTGTCTTTTAATCTGTGGCAGCTGCTGAACATTTTCGGACTCGGCAGAAAAACCAAGCCCTGTGCCGCACATTGATATATACATTATCTCTCCGAAATCTCGCAACCTTGTTGGCGCAATATAAGAACAATTATACGCGCATACATTTGAATAGCGCGCCGCAGGACCCGCTGACCACAAAAGACGCATTGACGGACAAACATCCTGATTTAAGATTGCTTCTCTCGCTTCTTTGTATTCTTTCTCGGTAAGTTTATCTTTCATATTTTCTTTCATAAAATCCATATATCTGTCCACCGTCTCAACCCATGTTTCGCGTCTATTTTCCGCATCATTCCATTTTGAATATGCCGTATAATAAACAAATTCCGACAAAATATTATTTCTTAAATATTTTCTGCTTTCAAGCGCGAGCTTTTTTACTTTATCCGGAACAAAAATTCCTCGTTCTCGAACTTTGGCGCGTCTTTCTCTATAAAGAATATATGCTTTTGCGGTAGCAACATAATCGTTTAAAATAAGCTCTTTTTCCACAGTGTCTTGTATACCTTCAACCGTCGGCAGAAAATTTTTATATTTCTTGGCAATACGCGCCGCATCGCCCGCCACTCTATGCGCCAAAAGCTCCGCTTCTTTTGGAGATCCTTCTCCGCTCGCTATCATTGCTTTGTGAATTGCTTTTACAATTCTTCCAAAATCAAAAGAAACTATCACGCCACCTCTTTTTTGTATTTTAGGAATAAACTGATGATAACTTTTTGTGCCGCTTGATAATTTTTTTGAAGTTTCTTTATCAAGATTGGCGTCTGTTATTTCTTCAATTTTTTTATACTTTGAGACGATTTTTAAAGTATCTGACATATTGTATGAATAAATTAAATTACCTTAAATTAGTAAAGTTACTATCATAATTATACTTAAAAATTTTTAAAAAACTGTGGATAAACTAAAAAATTACATACTAAAAAATAAAAAAATGTTTGTGTAAATACACGCCTGAAAATCGCTATGTTTAGACAAGCTAAATTATTAAAAAATTTGCAAAATTACTTTATCGCCGATTTTAATATTATTAAGTTCGGAAAAACCAGCATTAACTTCTATCACATAGAGCGCTTTTTGAACGGGGTAAAATATTTCGGAATAAGATTTTTGCAATACTTGAGTTTTTATATCAATAATCTGAAGATTTTCATTAATCCATATAATATCAATTGGAAAATTCATATCTTTCATCCACATTCCGTAAAAATCAAGCTTATCAAAAATAAAAAGCATTCCTTGTCCAATCTCAAGAGTAGTTCTCCCTGAAAGTCCTGTCTTTATTTCTTTGACCGAGTCGGCGACATCAACCCACATCGGCATATCATTTATATAAATACCACGAATAGATGTTTTGTCTGTTTTAGGATATTCAAATCTTAAATTTTCTCTTTCCAAGAAAACTATAGTAAATGTCCCGATAATAATGACAATGAGTATAAATTCTATTATTCGTTTTTTACTTAATTTATTATTCATAATATATCATCTGTCGCGATATTTATTTTTTCACGATTA
>MFAC01000020.1 GCA_001774455.1 Candidatus Campbellbacteria bacterium RIFCSPLOWO2_02_35_12 | reverse complement strand
AAAGAATACGACTCCGTTTGCTCCACAGCAGGCGCATTATTATTATCGGTGGTTTTACCATCTATGATACTGGCATTTTTATGGACTTCTTTAAGTTTCCGAACCTCTTCAGAAAAAGAGCCGCCAGAGACTCCTCCGATATTCGGCAAAAGTTTCAAAATATTATCATTAATTAATTCTTGCATACTTCTAAAAAGACGCAGTCCTTCTTTTTTATATTCTATAAGGGGGTCCCTTTGACCATAGGCGCGAAGATTTACACTACCTCTCATATAATCCATCACCTCCAAATGCTCTACCCAAAGCATATCAATAACCTGAAGAAATAATCTTTTTGCTCCGTTATAAAAATTATCTTCGCCGAGTTGACTCCTCTTTTCTTTAATTATTTTCTCTATTTTTTCATCTCTGGTGGCAATCGCTTCAAGCTCCTCTTTTATAATTTTTTTACTTCCGACAAGAATTTTTTTTCTCCGTTCATATATTGCCGAACGCTGTTGATTCATAACATCATCATATTCAAGAATGTGTTTACGCGCGTCAAAATTAAAACCTTCAATTTTACTTTGTGCGTTTTCAAGCGATTTTGTTATGAGAGAATTTTGTATCGGCTCGTCTTCCGGTATTCCAAAACGCCCCATCATTTTTCTTATTATATCCGAAGCGAAAATTCTCATTAGTGAATCATCAAGCGAAACAAAAAATTGTGTTTGACCTTCATCTCCCTGCCTGCCACAACGACCGCGAAGCTGATTGTCTATCCTTCTGGCTTCATGCCTTTCCGTGCCAAGCACAAATAATCCTCCAAGTTCTTTTATTTTTTTATACTCTTCTTCAGAAGACGGGTTTCCGCCAAGCTTAATGTCAACACCGCGGCCTGCCATATTTGTCGCAATCGTTACTCTGCCTTTTTTGCCGGCTTGCGCTATAATTTCTCCCTCTTGTTCATGTTTTTTAGCGTTTAGGATTTCATGCGGTATTCCTTCGCGCTTTAAGTACGCGCTTAGAAGTTCGTTTTTCTCAATTGAAACAGTGCCTATAAGCGTCGGTTGTCCTTTTTCGTGAAGTTCTTTCACCATCCGAGCAATTGCCATAAATTTTCCTTTTTCTGTCTGAAATATCAGGTCGCCATTGTCTGTTCTTTTTGTAGGTACATTCGTCGGTATAGAAACAGTGTGAAGTCCGTATACGCTATAAAATTCTTCGGAACTCGTAAGCGCGGTTCCCGTCATACCGGAGAGCTTGTCATACATTCTGAAATAATTTTGAAATGTTATTGACGCGAATGTGCGCGACTCTTTCTGCACCACAACGCCTTCTTTTGCTTCAATCGCCTGATGAAGTCCTTCCGACCATCGCCTGCCCGGCTGAAGCCGTCCCGTGAATTCGTCCACTATAACAATCTCTCCGTCTTTTACGACATAATCTTTATCTTTTTCAAACAATGCTTTCGCGCGAACCGCTGTTTCCAAATGATGAACATATTTTATGCCCTTCTCGGTATAGATATTTTCAACACCTAAAATCTTTTCGGCTTTCTCAATTCCTTCATCCGTAAGCTGTATCGCTTTAAGTTTTTCATCCACGGTAAAATCTATTCCCACGGTCATCCGACCAGCAATTACGCTAAATTGCGAATAAAGATTTTCCGACTCTGCGGACGGAGCAGAAATAATAAGTGGCGTTCGCGCCTCGTCTATTAAAATAGAATCCACTTCATCAACTATGGCAAAATTATATCCTCTTTGCCGTAATTGTGATTCATTATATTCAATATTGTCGCGAAGATAATCAAAACCAAATTCATTGTTTGTCCCATATGTTATGTCGGCGGCATACGCTTCTTTTCTTGAAACAGGTCTTAAGAATTCGTGAATTACTTTGAAAGAACCCTGCTCGTCTCGTTTTTCATCAAGCTCTTTATGTTTCGGGTCGTATATAAAAGATTGTTCATGGTTGATAATGCCGACAATCAGTCCGAGAAAATCGTATATCTGTCCCATCCATACGGCATCGCGACGGGATAAATAATCGTTTACGGTAATAATGTGAACACCTTTGCCGGAGAGCGCGTTAAGATAAGCGGGCAGTGTCGCCACAAGAGTTTTTCCTTCTCCGGTTCTCATCTCGGAGATATTACCATTGTGTAAAACAACTCCGCCCATAAGCTGAACATCAAAATGCCTCTGTCCCAAAGTTCGTTTTGCCGTCTCTCTTACAATAGCAAACGCTTCCGGCAGAATATCATCTAAAGATTTGCCATCATTTATAGTTTTTTTTAATTTTGTCGTTTTGCCCGAAAGTTCGCTGTCGGAAAGCGCTGAGATTTCTTTTTCGCAAGAATTTATTCGCGCAACAATCGGCTCCAGCATTTTCAGAGCTTTTTTATTTTCATCACTAAATAATTTTTTAAATGAAAACATAATTAAAATGTAAATTTAACACGCGAAAGAGTTGAGCTTGATATAAAGACAAAATATATTCTACCACAAATTTATAAAAAACCGACCCCCATTTCGCAATATACGAAATGAGGGTTATGGTTTTTTCTCAACAAACTAAAACTATCGTCTGCGAGCTTTTTTCTTTGGAGCCGCTTTTCTTTTTGTTGTTTTTTTCTTTGTAGTTTTTTTCTTAGCAGCCACTTTTCTTTTTTTTGTTGCCATATTTAATATATTAAATTATTTGTAACAAAACAACAACAACTTCCGACCATTTTCTTTTTTAAAAATTAAAAAAATAAAAACTGTTGTGTGCGTTTATATATATTATCAAGCACAAAAAAATTAAAACAATAATTTTCTAAAAAAATATGTGGATAACTTTGCATGACAAATTTTTTTAGAAAAATTTTTTGCGCAATTTTTTATTTTTTAAAATCTCCGACAAAAATAATTTCTATAAAAATTTTTATTTTTATTTTATTAAAAATTTTTTGTATGATTTTTTCAGAAAAATTTTTTATTTCTTTCGCGCGCGCATTTCCGTAATTCACAAACACCAATGGCTGATTTTCAAAAGTCCCGACATCTCCGTCTCTTATTCCTTTCAAGCCAATATTGTCAAGAAGCCCTGCGAGAGATATTTTTTTATTGCCATTTTTACCTTCAAATATGTCTATTTTTGGATATTTTTTCTTCAAATTGTCAGCAACTTTACTGGAAATAACAGGATTTTTGAAAAAAGAACCAGCTGTGCCGTATTTGACAAGATTTGGAAATTTTTTATTTCTTATTTCTCCTATCGCTTTTCTTACTTCTTCAAGAGTCGGGGATAAATTATTTTTATTTTCAAAATATATTTTTACATCTTTATATAAAAGATTTATTCTTTCTTTTTTTAAAAGTTTGAAACAAACTTTCGTAATAATATAATTTTTTCCTTTTCTTTTTTTAAAAATACTATCTCTGTAATTAAATCCGCATTCATCTTTATTTAAAACGAGAGTTTCAAAAGTATCCGTGTCAAAAATCTCAATAGATTCAATCGTGTCTTTTATTTCCGCCCCATACGCGCCGATATTCCCCGCAGCCGCGCCTCCGACAGTTCCCGGAATATACGAGAGATTTTCTATTCCATATAATTCGCTCTCAACAGAGAGCTTAACTATTTTATCCCAACTCTCTCCTGCCCCCGCAATAATAAAAATAAATTTTTCTTTTTCTTCAATCAAAATATCTTTGAGTTCAATTTTAATGACAAGTCCTTCAAATCCATAATCTGAAATTAAAACATTAGAACCACCGCCTAAAATAAAAATTGGCAGTTCGTTTTGTTTCGCAAAACTAACCGCCTGTTTAAGTTCTTCCAATGATTTTATTTTACAAAAATAATTCGCTAATCCGCCAATTTTAAAAGTAGTAAGATTCTTAAGCAATATATTGCGTTCTATATTCATAGATACACTTACACAATTACGCCAAATTATGACCAGCGAGAGCGAGCTCCAACAAAAGTCTTATGTGAGTGCCGTCGCTGGTCGTAACTTGAAATAAATTATGTTTCTTAATCATAATATATTTATACAATACATACAACTCAAATGCTAAATAAAAGCTTATTAATCCATTACTGAGTTTGGGTGCGGATATTTAAAGTCGTGTTATAATTTAACTATGTCAGAACAAGATAAAAATAAAATAACAGCGACATTTCTGTCGGAAAAAGAAAATAAAATCAAATGGCATCACAGCAGATGGTTTTGGGGAATTGTTGTTGGAACACTTTTGATTTGGGGAATTATTTTTTTTGATATGCTGTATGGTTCTTCTCTATCAGGATTGGGTGTTTTAAAAAATTTATCTTTTACATTTGGAGCCGCGCCTTTTATGATATATGGTCAAAAATGGATTGGTACATTTGGACAAATTAGTTTCTCTATAATTTTTTATCTTCTATTATTTGTACTTCTTTATAAAACTTTTTATAAAAAATATGTTTGTATATTATTTCCTATTATATTTAGTATACTTTTTTTAATAGGAAGTCTTATAAGTATATTAGTAGCTAGAATTTAATTATATTAATTGTTGCACAACTACATCAAACTCAAACTTCTTGAATTTATGAGTGTCATTTTTATCTTCTTTCTTGTGTTTTTCTTTTATTTTTTCTTCTTTAATTGGCAGTTGAAATTCCAATGGGATTTTAAGATGTTTACCTGATACATCTTCTATTTTTATATACGGCATACCATCCGTTGTCGTGCCTGTATTGTTAAGTAAAAACACGCCTTCTTTATCAATATTTGTCACGATCAATCGCAAATCGCCCGAGAGCTCTTCTTTGTGGAGAGTTTTAATTTTCACTTCTGCTGTTCTAATATTTGTTTTTGGATTATATTTTCGCAATTTTTTCTTAATCTTCAAATTATCATTGATGTCTTTCCATTTGCTTGCGCCAATGGCGTAACGGGAAAAATGAGAAGTGATGAACGATATCGTGTCATTGTTCATATCTATCGTTGACGGAAGAGCTTTCCATTTATTTGTTGTTTCGTCAAAAATGAATACGGATAAATTATCCTCTTCTAAATTAAAATCAGCGATAGTGTCGGGATTAAAATCAAAACTGATTGTCGCTCCGAATATTCCGTTTACAAGACTTGAAGTTATATCCCAAAAACTTGGAAGCAGTGTGATATCGGCAAGGTTTTCGCCAAAACCAATAAACTCGTTGTGCAGGTCAACAAAAACGGTTGTTCCGATATTTAAAATATCATCAAACTTCATCATT
>MFAC01000019.1 GCA_001774455.1 Candidatus Campbellbacteria bacterium RIFCSPLOWO2_02_35_12 | reverse complement strand
AAAAGAAGACGATAATAAATATCCCGAGAAAGATTTAACAGCGACAGATTTATTCGCTCAAAATTTATTCGCGGAATATCTATCTTTGCGCGGCTCGCGAGAGCGTATTGATGACACGGATAAAAATACGATGATTGATTCCGTTATAAAAAACGCTTTGGATACAAAAATTAATAATCAATACGCAATTTCCGATTTGAATATCATAGAAGATAATAGCGCCGCGGCATTGAAAAAATACGGCAATGATTTTATTTCAACGACGCAATTATATTCGCGGGATTTAACGCAAGATGAAACAGTTGTTTTTGAGAGAATGTTAAAAGAGGAAAATCAAAAAGACGCAGAATATCTTGAAAAGTCCGCGAGTGCGTATGACTCCGCCGCGGACAAATTGAAACAAATTAAGATACCGAACAATTTAGCGCTTATTCATTTGAATATAATAAATAATTACAGTATTATTTCCGATGCTCTGAAAGATATGAGTTTAACGCTTAATGACCCGATTCGCGGTATGAACGGATTTGCCGTCTATTTTGCCGTTTTAGAAACACAAAAGGAGTTTTTCAAAGAAATTAAAGATTATTTTGATAAAAATAGAATTATATTTAATTCGTATGATGCTGGATATATATGGAATTTAATTTAATAAAAAATGAACAACTGTATTTTTAAAAAAATAATATCAAATATTCTTATTTCCGCGATTTTATCAATCGGATTTTTTGGCGCATTTGACGCGAAAATTTTAAACGCTAATAATCATATCAATCCGTTATTCCTTCAAAAGCCGACAGATGCGGATATTATAGGGGCATCAGTTCCAGTGGAAACAAATTTTTTACGCGATGTGTCTAAAAACGCGGCGGACCAAGATGTTGTCGGCGCATTATCGGCGCAAGACAATACAAAGATTGGCGAGATAAAAGCTAAAACGGCGGGAATTTTGAATATTGGTTCTCTTGGAAACAATATGGTTCCCGTTGATGATAAAAAAAATAATCAGAAAGAAAGAACACTTGATTCAATCTGGATGCTTATGGCAAAAACAACAATCAGACAGATTACCACAAGTACCGTTAATTGGATTAACAATGGTTTTCAGGGTGGACCTGCTTATGTTACGGATGTCCGAGGTTTTCTTTTGGACTTAGTGGACGCGCAAACCGCGAATTTTATAGAAGGCACTGCTCTTGAACTTTTGTGCAGTCCATGGAGAATGGATATAAAAATAGCTCTTTCTCTTCCAAGCGCCGGTTTTAGAGAGGATGTAAGATGCACGCTTTCGGACATAGTGGCAAATATAGATGATTTTATAAATGGCGATTTCAGTCAAGGCGGATGGGCGGGATGGATTGAGCTTACTACGCAAAATAATCCGTATCGCGATTATTTAACATCCGCTTCGGAACTTAATGCAAGAATAGAGCAAGTGCAGGGAGAAGAAATGAAACTTCTTGATTGGGGTAACGGTTTTTTGTCATACAAGAAATGTGAAGAAGGTCCGCGGCCGACAACACAAGGAGGCGGACCCGGCGCCCCAGTGAATTGCAAGATAGTAACGCCAGGCAGTGTCATAGAAAGTCAATTGGCAAATGTTTTAGGGAGCGGAGTTAGACAGCTTGAACTTGCTGATGAGTTTAATGAAATAGTGAACGCGCTTATGTCCCAGCTTATAGTAAGAGTATTTAACAGCGCCAATAATGGTTTGCGTGGATTAAGCGAAGAATCAAGAGGAACTCCTTCATACACAAGCCGTCTTTTGGTTACCGAAGACACAGCGTCAATACAAAATATAATAGCAAGTTCCGAGATTGAGTTTGGCAGAGTAATAAATGAAGAATTGATTTATTTGACAATCAAACAAAATTCGCTTCAAAGCGTTGAAGCGGTGGAAACACAGCTTTTGAGTTTAGTTAAATGTTATGAAGATAAGCTCGCGGACAGAAGTTTAAATTTAACAAATGATGATATGGCAACAGCTCTTGAGAGAAGAAATAGCGCTTCTTCCACCATAGATACGCTTATTATACCACTTAAGAATATTCTTATTTCCGAGATAAATACTGAAAGTGTGCTTATTATAAAATTGGATTCTTTGTTGACTGATATACAAAATTCAACAAATCCTGTTCAGCTTCAAATACCCACAAGCATACTTGAAAGTATGAAAAGACAGGATATTTTAAAAGGTCCGTATGTCTTCGCCGCCGAGCAGGAAAGAGCGGTGATTTCAAGCGAGATGGGCGCGCTTGCCGCGACAACGCAGGCGCAAATTGCCGAATGCCAGGTATTTCCGTCGCCTCCCGAGAATGAATAAAATCTGTAAAAAATACCACGGAGGCAAAGCCTTCGCCACATAAACATAAAAAATGGCAAAATCAAAAATTTTTAAAAAAATAATACCAGGATTTCTGATAATTATAATTCTTTCAATTGGATTTTTTGGCGCTTTTGATATTAATAATGCCGAGGCGCAACTCAGTGTTAAAGATAATAATCCACTATCTACAAAAATAGCTGAAGGGCTATATTTTTTTTCAGGCGCGCAAGGCGCCGTAACTATTGGGAAAGGCGCATACAGTGTATTTCGAGCCACACAATGTTTCTCCGGTGACGGATTTCGCGGATGCATCGCAGGTTTAGGACAAACGGTTTTGGAAATATTCGGATGGATCCTTGCCGTTACAGGATTAGTTCTTAATAAAACGGTGGAGATTACGGTGATTGAAATGGGAGCCAAGGTTGGCGGTATTGGAACAATAGAAGTAGGATGGAAGATATTTAGAGACTTGGCGAATATTCTGATAATTTTCTCACTTCTGTATATAGGGATTATAACGATATTAAATTTAAAATTAGGAGGATATGATGTGAAAAAACTTCTTGTAAGTTTAATTATTGCCGCAGTTTTTATAAATTTCAGTTTATTTTTTACAAAAGTAATAATTGATTCAAGTAATCTGCTCGCAGTGAATTTTTATGAAAAAATAAAAAACGAAGGAATAGGAAAAGCTTCCAACCCGCGCAAGTGGGGAGGAATAAGCGATTCATATATGCAGGCATTGCGGTTCACGGTGCTGTATAAAATAAATAATGAGGATAAAATAGAAATAAGAAATCCCGCTATTGGAACCGAAGTATTTTCAATAGACCCTGAAACAGGTCAATTTAAAGAAAGCAAAATTTTTGGCAGTGAAAAAACAAAAACAGAATTAAACAAGCGACAGATGATATTTATCGCTTTGTTTGGAGTGATACTTTATCTTATTACCGCTTTTTCATTTTTGGCCGCCGCATTTTTATTGATTGTCCGATACGCCGTCCTGATTTTTTTAATGATACTTTCTCCGATTGCTTTTGCGGGTATGATACTGCCTAAGATGAAAACATATTCAAGTATGTGGTGGAAAAGTTTAATAAGTCATTCATTTTACGCGCCTGTGTATTTTCTGCTTACATATATAGTTGTAATTATGATAAATAGCGAAGGTTTCAAAACAGCCATTGGTTTTGAGGAAACAGGAACTTCAGTTATTTATATAATAATAAATTTTAGTGTTATTATAGTATTTATAATTTTAACAGTTCTTCTCTCAAAACAAATGGGTATTTGGGGTTCAAACACCGTCATTGGATGGGGACAATCCGCGCGCAAATGGGGACAGGGAATGGCGGGTGGCGCCACATTCGGTATGGGAGGCAGAATTTTGAGAAATACCGCGGGAAGGAGAGCAAGCAAATGGGCGGATTCTGAAAAAATCAAAGAGCGCGCGGCAAGTGGCGGCATAAGAGGAATACTTGGAAAGATGCAGTTGCGCGGACTTCGCGGAGTTGCCGGTTCAAGTTTTGACGCTCGAGCGGCAGGTGTCGGAGGAGCGGTTCCTGGAGGTTTAGGCAAAATGGCCGGCAAAGGAGGATATGAAGCGAAATTACAAAAGCAAGTTAAAGAGCGCGAGAAATTTGCTGAATCTTTGGGTAAGGAAAGTTATGACGAACAGTTACACAAACAAGGATTAGTTTTAGAGATAGGAGGTTTGGATGGTAAGAGTGGCAAACAAAAAGAATATAAAGATGCGCAAAAAATGGAGAAAATTGCAATAGATAATTTCGAGCAAACGACAGAGCAAAATAAAACAAAAATAAAAAATGCTAAAGAAAAAATGGATAATGCCAAACTGGATACATATAAAGATATATATAAAAAAGAATATGAAAAAATGCTTGAAGACACAAAGGCAGAACAGGATATATTAGAAAACACAAAGAAAATAAGAACCGCGGAAAGAAAAGCAAAAGAAACAGCGTTAAATGAGGCGAAAGAGACGCTCCAAGATTATAAGCCGGGTGTTGATAGGCAAAATCAATACGCAGACACATTGGAAAAAGAAAAGACCGCAGACACCGCGTTTATAAAAATTTCAAGAAAGAACAAAATCGCATCTCTCAAAATAAAGAAAAATATAAAAGAATTTCCGAAGAAAAAAGCGTTAGATTATATTACCGAAGCATTAAAAGAAAATAAAGACAGCGTGGGTGAGGCAAAACCGGAAGATAAATCAAGCGCCACGGTGTAAAAAATAATATGGATGAAACACAAGAAATAATAAAAGAACAGCTGAAAAAACTTCCAGATGATGTCAAGAAAGCATTTGCCTCTGTTGATTTGCGCGCTAAAATTAAAAAAATTTCAGAGAAACATCACTTGCATATTGACCAAAGCGGAGAACTTGAAAATGAAACAGTTCTTGTAATGTTGGGGCTTGAATCGGCTAATGATTATAAAATAAACTTAAAGAGAGGATTGCAAATTTCCAATTTGCGCGCGCAAGCGATTATTTTTGACATAGATAAAGAGATTTTTATGAACATAAGAGAGTCGCTTAAGAAAATCAGTCAAGAAGATGATATGGAAACAGAGGATAGGAAACAAGACTCAATCAATCATCCGTCGTTTGAAAAGGAGTCCGACTCGGAAAATAAATTCGCAGACATTTCGGTGGACACGACAAACTCTCTAAATAAAGAAAAAAATACCGAGGAAGACAAAAAAGTTGAAGAATCCGAAGAGATAAAAATGGAAATTGCAAGGTGGCAAATCATAAAACCATCTGTTCCGCCGCCGAATCTTCCGACAGAGAAAACAGATGAACCGCCTCATTCCGGAGATGAGTTTTCAAGCAAGAAAAAGCCGTTTCATATAGACCCGTATCGCGAACTGATAGATTAAAAAATTATTATTTTATTATGAATTATGAAATTTTTTCTTGGCATAGTTTTTGCAAGACATACATAAAAAATCTGTTGATTTTTTTATTAGGCCTGCCTGTGCTTTGTCGCATAAAGACAGGCTCGGAGCCGCCCACACATTCGCTTTAATTATTTAAGGAACTTATTTCCCAATTATCTTGAATTACGAAATGCAAAAATTTACGGTCTGGTTGAGCAAAAACATTTAGAAGATAAAGAGGTTTTGCGACCCGAAGACCTAAATTTTTGCATTTCGTAATTCATAGTAATTATGAAAAATATATTAAGGAGGTATAATAAAAGCAATACA